>JBEGRA010000436.1:0-4893 GCA_041180705.1 Pseudomonadota bacterium
CAAGAAATACGGCGAAGACATCGACGTGCGGGTTGCCATCAACCGCAAGACCGGCGACTACGACACGTTCCGGCGCTGGAAGGTATTTGCCGACGACTCTACCGAGCTCGAGTTCCCGGAGAAGGAGCTGCGGTTCGACGACGCGATCGACGTCATGGCCGACGCCGAGGTCGGCGGCTACGTGGAGACACCGCTCGAGTCGGTCGCCTTCGGCCGCATCGCGGCTCAGACGGCGAAGCAGGTCATCGTGCAGAAGGTGCGCGAGGCAGAGCGCGCGCAGGTCGTCGACCTCTACAAGGCGCGCATCGGCACGCTGGTGTCCGGTCTGGTGAAGCGCGTCGACCGCAACGGCATCTTCGTCGACCTCGGCGGCAACGCCGAAGGCTTCATCCCGCGCGACCAGATGATTCCGCGCGAGCCGGTCCGCACGCAGGACCGTATCAAGGCTTTCCTGAAGGACGTGCGCTCCGAGCCGCGCGGTCCCCAACTGTTCCTGAGCCGCACTGCGCCCGAGTTCCTGATCGAGCTGTTCAAGCTCGAAGTGCCGGAAGTGGGCCAGGGCCTCATCAACATCCTCGGCGCGGCCCGTGATTCGGGCGCGCGCGCCAAGATTGCGGTGCGCAGCAACGACCCGCGCATCGACCCGGTCGGCGCCTGCGTCGGCATGCGCGGCTCGCGCGTGCAGGCGGTCTCGAACGAGATCGCGGGAGAGCGCGTGGACATCATCCCGTTCGACGAGAACCCGGCCCAGTTCGTCATCAACGCCATGCAGCCGGCGGAAGTCACCTCGATCGTTGTCGACGAGGACAGCCACAGCATGGATATCGCCGTGGCAGAAGAAAAGCTGTCGCAGGCCATCGGGCGCGGCGGCCAGAACATCCGTCTGGCCTCGGAACTCACCGGCTGGCGCCTCAACATCATGAGCGAGCAGCAGGCCGAGGAGAAGAGCGAAGGGGAAACCCGTGCGCTCAAGGAGCTGTTCATGAAGCAGCTCGACGTGGACGAGGACGTCGCCACCATCCTCGTGCAGGAAGGCCTCTCGTCCATCGAGGAAGTGGCCTACGTGCCTGCCAGCGAACTGCTGTCCATCAGCGAGTTCGACGAGGAGATTGTCAAGGAACTCCGTAACCGCGCCCGTGACGTGCTGCTGACGCAGGCGATTGCGAGCGAGGAAGGGGCTGAAGGCCCCGCCGCCGACCTCTACGACGTGGACGGCATGGACGAAGACCTCGCACTGAAGCTCGCCGCCAAGGGCGTGCGGACGCGCGAGGAACTGGCGGAGCAGTCCATCGAGGACCTCGCCGACATCGAAGGCCTCGACGCCGAGGCCGCGGGCAAACTGATCATGGCTGCCCGCGAGATCTGGTTCCAGGACCAGGCCTGAGCGGAGAGGTAGATACGCATGGCTGACGTTACCGTCACACAATTCGCCGAGGTCCTGAAGGTCCCGGTTCCCAAACTGCTCACGCAATTGGCCGAGGCAGGCATCCACGTGGATGGCCCCACCTCGATCATCAGCGATGACGCCAAGATGGAGTTGCTCTCGTTCCTGCGCCGTTCCCACGGCAAGGGCGATGACGCTCCCAAGGCGCCCAGCAAGATCACCCTGAACCGCAAGGTGCAGACGGAAATCAAGGTCGGCTCCGCCCTTGGCAAGGCCCGCACCGTCAACATCGAAGTGCGCGCCAAGAAGACTTACGTCAAGCGCGACACCATCGACGACGAAGGTGCACGCAAGGCCCAGGAAGAGGCCGAGCGTCTCCGCGCCGAGGAAGAGGCGCAGCGTCGTCTCGCCGAGGCTGCCCAGGAAGCCGAGCGTGTTCGCCAGATGGCGGAAGAAAACGCCCGTCGTGCCGAGGAGGAGGCCCAGCGTCGCCTTCACGAGGCCGAGCAGCGTCGCGCCATGGAAGAAGCCAACGCGCGTCGTCTCGAAGAGCAGCGTGCCAAGGAAGAAGCCGAGCGCGAGCGCCGCAATCGTGCCGCTGCCAAGCCTGCCGAGCCGGCACGCGCCGCGGCCCCTGCACCCGCGCCCGGCGCGGGCGCCGGTGCCACGCGTTACGGTCGTCAGGAGTTGCACGTCGCCACCGACGTCTCCGCCCGTTACAAGAAGCAGCGCAAGCCCATGCGCACCGACCGCCGCGGCAATTCCGCTCAGCGTGGTGCCCCGGGTTCGCATGGCTTCGAAATGCCTACCGCGCCCATCAAGCGCGAAGTTGCCATCGGTGAAACCATCACCGTGGCGGAACTCGCCCAGAAGATGGCGCTGAAGGGTAGCGAAGTCATCAAGGCCATGATGAACATGGGCGTGATGGCGACCATCAACCAGCCCATCGACCAGGACACGGCCGTGCTGGTGGTCGAGGAACTCGGCCACACCCCGAAGGTGCTGAAGGAAAATCAGCTCGAGTCGGACCTCCAGGGCGCGGCCGGTGCCGGCGCTCAGGCGGCACCGCGCCCGCCGGTCGTGACCATCATGGGTCACGTCGACCACGGCAAGACCTCGCTGCTCGACTACATCCGTACGGCAAAGGTGGCGGCCGGCGAAGCCGGTGGCATCACGCAGCACATCGGTGCCTACCACGTGGAAACCCCGCGCGGCATCGTCACCTTCATCGACACGCCGGGCCACGCCGCGTTCACGAGCATGCGTGCGCGTGGTGCGCAGGCCACCGACGTGGTCGTGCTGGTGGTGGCGGCAGATGACGGCGTCATGCCGCAGACCATCGAAGCCATCAAGCATGCGAAGGCTGCTGGCGTGCCGATCATCGTGGCCGTCAACAAGGTCGACAAGCCTGAAGCCGACCCAGAGCGCGTGAAGCAGGAACTGACGCAGCACGAAATCATTCCCGAGGAATGGGGCGGCAGCAACATGTTCGTCAACGTGTCCGCCAAGGTGGGCACGGGCATCGACCAGTTGCTCGAAACCATCCTGTTGCAGTCGGAAGTGCTGGAGCTGGCGGCGCCGGTCGACGGCCTCGCCTCGGGCGTCGTGCTCGAGTCCAGCGTCGAGAAGGGCCGTGGCCCGGTCGCTACCGTGCTCGTGAAGCGTGGCACCTTGAAGGTTGGCGACTCCGTGCTCGCCGGCCAGGAATTCGGCCGCGTGCGTGCCTTGTTCGACGAAAACGGCAAGTCCGTCCAGTCGGCGGGTCCGTCCATCCCGGTGCAGGTGCTTGGTCTTTCGGGTGTACCCAACGCCGGCGACGATCTGTTGGCCGTGGAGAGCGAGCGCAAGGCCCGCGAAGTGGCGCTGTACCGTCAGGGCAAGTTCCGTGACGTCAAGCTGGCTCGCGAAGCCAAGCGTGGCGGCGACGTCTTCCAGCAGATGGAAGAGGGCAAGGCCAGCCAGGTCCAGGTGCTCATCAAGGCGGACGTGGCCGGCTCGGCGGAAGCCCTGCGCGACTCGCTCACCAAGCTCAGCACCGACGAAGTGGTGGTCAAGGTCATCGCCAGCGGCGTGGGTGGGCTCACCGAGTCCGACGTGAATCTGGCCATGGCATCCAATGCCCGCGTGGTGGCGTTCAACGTGCGTGCGGATGCCGCGGCGCGCAGCACCATCAAGGACCAGGGCGTCGATGTGCGGTACTACTCCGTCATCTACGAAGCCATCGACGATATCCGTGCCGCGATGACCGGCATGCTGTCGCCCGAGGTCAAGGAGCAGATCGTGGGCCTGGCCCAGGTCAAGGAAGTGTTCCGCTCCAGCAAGTTCGGTCAGGTGGCCGGCAGCGTGGTCATCGACGGCTACCTGCGTCGCAACAACCCCATTCGCGTGCTGCGCGACAACGTGGTCATCTTCGAAGGTGCGCTGGAAAGCCTGCGTCGCTTCAAGGATGACGTCAATGAAGTCCGCAACGGCACGGAATGCGGTATCGCGGTGAAGGACTACAACGACGTCCGCGCTGGCGACCAGATCGAGTGCTTCGAGCGCGTGACGGTGGAGCGCAAGCTGTAATGCCGCAGCCGCGTTCCCACCGCAGCCGGCGTCTGGAGGAGCAACTGTTGCGGCTCCTCGCAGACCTGGTGCGCCGGGAAGTGAAAGACCCGCGCATCGGCGCGGTCACCCTGACGGCGGTGGAGGTCTCTCCGGACCTCTCCCACGCCACGGTGTATTTCCTGCCGTTCGGCATGGGCAAGGACCCGGCACCGGTGGCGGAAGGCCTCGGCAAGGCCGCCGGGTATCTGCGCACGCTGGTAGGCAAGCAGTTGACGCTGCGTCACACGCCTCAGCTGCACTTCAAGCTCGACACTACACTCGAGAAGGGCATGGCTTTGAATGCCCTCATCAAGGACGCTGTGGCGGATGACCGCCGGCGGCATCAGGATGCCGAAGGCAGCGAGTCTCAGGCAGCCAATGATGGCCGCTCGGAGGCCCCCGGCGATTCCGCGGACCCGGTCGCGGGCGGCGGTGGCTGAGGACCGTCAACCTCGAGTCGCGTACCGCGACCTCGACGGCGTGCTCTTGCTCGACAAGCCCGTCGGGCTCTCTTCCAACGGCGCCTTGCAGCGCGCACGGCGATTGTTGCGCGCCGCCAAGGCCGGCCATACCGGCAGCCTCGATCCCCTCGCCAGCGGCATGCTTCCCCTTTGTTTCGGCGAGGCCACCAAGGTGGCCGGCCATCTGCTCGATGGCGACAAGCGCTATTCCTTTCGTCTGGCGTTGGGCGCCAAGACAGCGACGGGCGATGCGGAAGGAGAGGTCGTCGTTCGTGCGCCCGTTCCGCCGCTCAGCGCCGGCAGCATCGAATTGGCCATGGCCGGGCTCCGCGGTCCCCAGCAGCAGGTGCCGCCGATGCATTCCGCGCTGAAACGCGATGGGCGCCCCTTGTACGAACTCGCCCGTCAGGGCATCGAAGTGGAGCGGGCCGCGCGTAGCGTTGTACTGCACGAATTTGT
>JBEGRA010000437.1:0-2867 GCA_041180705.1 Pseudomonadota bacterium
CTGAAGTGGGAAGATGGCTACATCATCCCGCCCACCGAACCTGGCCTCGGCATCGAGCTGAACGAAGAAGTGATTGCGCAGTACCCCTACAAGGGCAACGCGCTGCACCTGGAGATGACGCAAGACCCGTACATGGTCTGAATCGGAACCGATGCCGAATGACAAAGGGCCGCCCGATGGGCGGCCCTTTGCTTTGGGTGGTCAGGCTTGGTTAGCCGATACTTAAAGCTTCTGCACCGCAGCGAACAGCAGGTTGCGGAAGTCGTCATCCGTGCGCGCTTCCTTGCGACCCATGGGGTTCACCTGGGTCATCAGCACCGCCACCACGGCCGTCTTCGGGCTGGCCAGCCAATGCGTGTCGAGAATGCCGCCCCAGGCAAAATCCCCATCCATGCCGGCATGCGGCGCGATGCGGATGTCGATCTCCGGTGCCACGCCAAGGCCATAGCCCAGGCCCTTCGAGCTTTCGCCCCAGAACTGGCGCTGCGTATCCGGCGGCACCTGGTTGCTGCTCATCAACGCCACGGTGACCGGCGAAAGATATTGCCGACCCTCGAACGTTCCGCCGTTCGCAAGCATCTGCGCGAACCGCAGATAGTCGCCTGCCGTGGAGATGAGGCCGCCGCCGCCGGAGATGAACGCCGGGCGTTTCGTCTGCACAGCCAGCGGGCCAAACTCGCCGAGCTCAAGCTTGCCGGCCGCGTCGTGCTTGTAGGCCTTCGCCACCATCGGCACGAGGGCCTGCTGAACATAGAAACCGGTCTGCGTCATGCCGAGCGGCGTGAACAGGTTCTGCTGGAGGTAGTCGTCGAACGGCATGCCGCTCACCACTTCCACCAGGCGCCCGAGCACATCGTTGGCCACGCTGTAGCGCCAGCCCTCGCCGGGGTGGTAGTTCAGCGGCAGCTTGGCGATCTCGGCGGTCTTCTCCGCCAAACTGGCGCCATCGCCAAGGCCAATCTTCGCCCAAGCCTTGCTGGCCGGCGAATTGCCATCGAACAGTGCGCCGTAGCCGAAGCCTGCGGTGTGCGTCATGACGTGGCGGATGGTGATGGGACGCTTAGCCGGCTCCGTCTTCAGGTTGCCGGCTTCGTCCATGCCCACGGCCACCTGCATGTCCTTGAACTCGGGCAGGTAGCGCGACAGCGGGTCGTCGAGGTGGAACTTGCCCTGCTCGTAGAGCATGAGAGCCGCCGTCACGGTGACGGGCTTCGTCATGCTCGCGATACGGAAGCGAGTATCCAACGTCATCGGCAAGTTCTGCTCGCGGTCGCGGGAACCCACGGCCGTGGAGTAAACCAGCTTGCCGTTGCGCGCCACCACGAGCACATAGCCCGCGGCGGTTTCCTTCGCCACCTGACCTTGGAAGAACGCACCCATGCGCTCCAGCCTTTCGCTGGACATGCCCTGGGCTTCCGGCTTCGCCACGGGGAGCGGCGCGGCTCCGCGCGGATACGAGGCGCCCATGGCCAGGCCCGGGACCGTCAGGGCCAGCAACAGGCCAACACGAATCATCCGCTTCATGCATTTTCTCCTTGGGGAGCGAAGGGGCCGAGGGCTTCCTTCAGAGGACCGAGCCAGGGTTCATACGGACGCCACTGACCGACGCCGTCGCGATTGATGGGACGTCGCACCTGCTCGCTGCTCGCAGTGTGCACCTTCCGCTTGTTCTTGTGGAACTCCGTGCAGCTTTCCTCGAACGGCAGTCCGCAGTAGTCGAGGATGCGACGCACGCTACCTTCGAGATCTGCGAGCACGTCTTCATGTTGCACACGCAGCACGCGGCCCGGCAACACCTGGTCCCAGTGGTCCATCAGTTCCACATAGAGCCGGTAGTAGTGGCCAATATCGCCCAAGCCGTAGGTGAACTGCTGCCCAGTAGCAAACAGTTGCTTGAAGTTGCTGAAGCAGCAGTCCATCGGGTCGCGGCGCGCGTCGATGATCTTCGCGTTCGGCAAAATGAGATGCAGCAACGCAATGTGCCGGAAGTTGTTCGGCATCTTGTCGATGAAAAATTGCTTCCCGGCGCTGCGATAGGGTTCTGTGTCCCGAATATAGGCTTCGCCGAAGGCAGCACATTGCTCCGCCGTCAATTCTCCCAGCACGTCGGGATAGTGCGATTCGCCGAACGTGTCGCGCCCACCCAGATTGGCGACCAGACGCGGAATATCCGCGAGCTCCATGGTGCCTTCTACCTGGCTGTGCGAAGCAAGGATCTGCTCCAGCAACGTACTGCCGGCTCTTGGCAGGCCGAGAATGAAAATGGGCGATGCGTCTTGGCAACCCCAGCCGGCGCGCTCTTGAAAGAACAACGGCGTACAGAGTTCACGATGGCGACGCGCGGTGCGCTCGATGGGGTCCATCTTGAATCGCGCCTCTTCGCGGCGCAATTCGTTGCCTCTAGAGTAATATTTGAAGGACTCCGCATATTCACCAAGATCTTCCAACGCCTTGGCCAATGCGAAACATACGTGATAGCGATCTACGGTCGGCAATGCAGAACGGGATGCGACCAGGCGCATCTGCTTTATTTCTTCTTCCGTGAATCGATATGTCTTGAGGTTGGCCAAACTCCAGTAGGCCTCGCCAAACGTGGAGCGAAGTTCTATCGCTCGACGATAGGCAGCAATCGCGTGCTCTTGTTGACCGTACGTCTTGAGGGCGTGCCCTAAAGACTGGTGAATTTCAGGGTCATTCGGTACGTCTGCAAGCACGGCTTGGTAGCAGTCAATGGCGGCCTCGAGTTCACCAAGACCGAACAAGATGCTCGCATGCGTCACACGTGCGCCGATATTGTTGGGTTCTGCGGCCATCAATATCTTGATCTGTTCGCGCGCCTTCTCGTGCTTGTGCGAATCTACCAATGC
>JBEGRA010000438.1:0-4320 GCA_041180705.1 Pseudomonadota bacterium
TCGTGCTTCGGTAGTACCCGCGCGACCCGTGCAGGGCGACGCGGCACAGTTCGGCAAGCTCGCGCGACGCCTTCAGCGTCGAGGCAATGCAGTCCACCGAGACCGTCAGCTTCCGCAGGCAGTCGGTGCGCGCGAAGGTCGGGCTCAGGTCGTTGTCGTCGCCGTAGGTCACGACGATTGCCGGCAGGGAAGAAGCCGGGCGGTAGGACGCATAGACACGCGCGTTGGAGCCTGAACCGACGACGCTTGTGATAGCGGCCGTCTGCACGATCGCGTCGCGCACTAGGGCAGCAATCACGGCGCTCACGGACGCACCCCGTTTCGGCGCGCGGCATCGGCGGCTGCCTTTTCAAGCGCTTTCGGCACAAGCGTGTTCAGGCGTCCGAGGGCGTAAGACTCAAACCGCTTCAGGATCTGAATGCCGCCCTTCCACCCGGTGTATGTGTTGACGCCCTTGTAGCGGCCCTTTTCGATCAGGTGCATGCCTTTGCCCCACGCCTTGATGCGCAGGAAATAGCCGGCAGCCTTCTTCATCTTTGCAGCCTTGAATCCGAACCCGTCTTGCAGCAGCAGCTTGACCGCAAGCGCTCGTGAGTAACCAGTGGGCAGACCCTGCTGCTTCTTCTTGCTCCACCAACGGTGCTGCATGGCTCGGCGCAGAGGTTCGTTATCGTGCTTGCCGACGCGGTGCGCGAAGTAGTTGGCAAGCGCCCGCTGCGTCGGGTGCCCAATTTCGGCAAGAGCGTCGATCATGGCCTTGTCGAGGTCGCGCGTTGACAGATCGCGGATCGTCTTTTCCATCTGCGGGATGCCTTCGATCAGCATTCCTCGGATCTTGGAATTGCGAGAGAACATCAGATGACAACCTCCCGGCACACCAGATCGAGGTACTCGCGGCGCTCTTGCCAGTTGATGGCGGTGACCACCTCCCAAGTCCTGACAGTCATTCCGTTCGTGTTCGCCACGGTCTGCAGGCGGGTGCGGTGCCCGATGTTGGGATGCCAGCGCGTGCGGATTCGGTGCGTCACCATTTGGTTCTGCTGGCGGTGATTCATCTTCTCTTCGGCGCTTGCCTCGTTCACCGCAGCAAAGATCGTGTCGTCACTGATGTACGACACGGTTGCCTGCCCATACTCATCGACCGACTCAGAGGGAATGAAGATTGACAGCGGCGTGCGCATGTATCCCGGGTTCACTGATAGTCCCCCGAGTGGTACTGCACGATCAGGCGCTCGACGCTTCGCGGGATCTCGTACAGCTGCGCCGGTGCGACCGGGGTGCGGTTGTCGTACAGGTGCGTCGCCTGAAGCAGCACGGCCTGCTTGAGCGCCACCGGAACGCTCGCGCTGGTCGCGCCGTAGCCGGCCGTGAAGTTCACCGAGACATCGAGGGCTCCGGTGCCCTGCGTGGTCGGCCACGACGCGGTGCTCTTCAGCACGACCCGGCCCACGCCGTTCACGCTGTAGGTGTTGTAGTTGCTCGCCGAAAGGGTCTGCGTCGCACCCGCCGAGTCGGTGTAGGTGACGCTCGAGACTGTCGAGAGCGGGGAGCGCGGCAGGATGATCTCGCCGCCGGCGGGGAAGCCCTCGAGCTGCAGCGTGAAGGATCGGTTGATGAGAGCCCGGCGCGTCTCGTGCTCGATGCACTGCGTGGCGACCAGGATCAGGGTGGCGATGTAGGTGTCGTCCTGCGTGTGGTACACGCGGGCGTGGGTCTTGAACTCGCTCGCCGTGATCACGGCGCTGGTGGCGCCCGTGTCGCTCAGGTTGGTGCGCAGTCCGTCGGTCACTTGGCTCCCTTCTTCACCGCCTTGCAGCAGTCGGGCTTCACGCAGGCCCGGGGCTCGGGCTCGTGGCGCTCGGCGAGGCCAGTGGCGATCAGTTCGGTCGCCGTGCGCTCGTCAACCTGCAGCACCTCGCCCGGGGAATGCGCTTCCTTCAGGTCGGCGTATGCCTGGATGACGCGAACGGTTTGCATGGCTGGAAATCCGCCCGGGGGGTTTCCCCCCCGAGCGGTGTGGGTTCAGGTCAGTGATCAGCTGGCCGGCGACAGGAGGTAACGGAAAGCCTCGGTCTGAGTCAGGGTGATGTCCACGCGGTTCTGCGCGAGGAAGCCCGTCTGATTGCTGTCGGCGTAGCGCTCGCGGAGCACCTTGAGCGTGTAGCCGCTGCGCTCACCGATGACGCAGTAGTCGAACGCACCAGCGATGCCGATCACGCTGCCAGCGCTGATGCTGTTGACATACGCGCTCGCGTAGACCGGGATGCCCATGATCCGATCCGGCTCGCCGAGCATGCCGCTGGGCTGCCAGAAGTAGTTCACGGTGCCCGAAGAGATCGACGCCAGCTTGCGGATCATGCCGAGCACAGCGTCGCTCGTCAGGATCGCGCAAGACGGGTGCATGCGGTACTGGCGGGGGATTGAGTAAACCCAGTCGATCACATTCGCTGCCGTCAGTCCAGGCGAAGCCACGGTGCCGCCCATCGTCGCGCCCGTGCTGACGGTGGTGTTGGCGCCGCTGGTGTAGGTCAGGATGCCCTTCGGATTCGGCGCGGTGCCGTTGCCGACCAGGAAGCCCGACTCCTCCACCTCGCCAAACTTGCGGGCGAACTGCTCCGTGAGGATCGACTCGATCGAGAAGCCCGGGCCACGAGCCGGCGCGTCTTCCATGAGCTCGTTCGACACGAGCGAAAGACCAGCCAGGCGGCGCGGGGTCAGCACGCGGTTCGTGAAGGTGCCGGCGTTCTCGGTCGGAGCGCTGCCCTCGGAGATGAACGCAGCATTCGGCAGAGCGGTCTCAAAGGCGATCTCACGCTTCCAGCTGCCGAGCGGCAGGACGCGGGAGAGCTTGCGCAGCGCCACGATGTTCTGCAGGCGCTTGGCAAGCTCGTTGTGGAACTCGGTCGGCGGCAGGACATCGCCCGAACCAGGCGTGCCCTCGCTCAGAGCGCGCATTTCGGCCACCGGGGTGTGCTCGCCGCGCTTCAGATAGACCTCGTAGGCCTTCGCGTACTCGTCGCTGCAGCGGAAGTCGCCGAAGCGCGGGGCGCGCTGGGCGGTCTCACGGGCAGCGGGAGCGCGGCGCAGCTCGGGGGCGTCGGGGCCGACATCCACAAAACCCGTCTCCTTGTCCTTTGCCGCCAGCGCCATCAGCTGGTGGTTCTTCTCGATCACGCCCTGAACGCGGCGGTATTCCGCGTCGAGCGCCTCGAAGCGCTTGGTCGTGTCGGCGTCCATGTCGCCGCCGTTCTGATTGGCGGTTTCGATGATCTGCTGCATCTCGCGGTAGCGGGCGTCGTTGCCCTCGCGGAGCTTCTTGTAGCTGTCCATATGGTTTGGGCCTCCTTAGCCCTGCGTGATGTTGAACACGGCCTGCGTGTTCAGGATGTTTCCGTCAGCACGGATCGAAGCGACGAACGCCGTCTGATTCGAATCCGCATAGCGCTCCGAGAGCCGCGTGACGGTCATCCCGGAAAGATTGGTGGCGAGCAGGTACTGCGACGGGTCAAAAATGTGCATGAGCGTCGCGCCCGTCCCGGTGGTGTCAGAGAGACGCATGTAGACAACCGGACGACCAAAGGTCGTGAGCCCGCCCTCGGCGCTGAAGTTCACGCCGTCAAGAACGGTGCCTGCGCCATAGGCGTACTTGTCGCCAGTGCGCGTATTGAACACGATGACGCAGCGCGAGAAGGTCACCGGGTCGATGTTCGACTCGTTGCCGGCTCCGGCGTCCGTCATTGCGAGCCAAATGTGCGCCGTGGTGTTGCCGCTGGCGTTCGCTGACTTGGTACGGCTGTAGTCGGTCGCTGCCTGCCAGCTCCCCTGCAGCTGCGAGCTGCTTCCGTTGCCGCGCACGATCTGCTGGTTGAGGGTGCTGAGGATCGATGCCGTGAGCTGCCGCTTCAGGAACTCCTCGACGCTCTGAGCCGCTTCCGTGTCCTCAAGCAATTCGTTTGAGACGGTCGCCCAGGCCGTGAACTTCTTGAGCGCAAAGGCCCGCGAAGTGTTTGCGAACTTGGGATTCACGACAAAGTTCGACCCGGTGTAGCTCTCGGTGCCCAAAGAGGCTTCGGAAACCGCAGCGTTCACGGTCGGATTCGTGACGAAGATCGGCTGCGTGAAGCCGGTGGTCGTCTGCACGATGTTGACGCGCTTCAGGATCGCGTCGTTCTGCATCTGATTCTGCACATAGTCAGACCAGGAAGAAGGGGCCAGCACCTGCCCGCCAGTCGCGGCACCGATGCTTAGTGCGCGGGTCTCCGCGTCTGTCAGTCCGTTCTGACCCTTGCGCAGGTAGGTCTGGTACAGGTGGCGGTATTC
>JBEGRA010000439.1:0-9349 GCA_041180705.1 Pseudomonadota bacterium
CCCTGCCGCCAGGCCCAGACCTGCGGGCTGACGTACTGCACCGTGGGGATACCCGCCGCATGCAGACGTGGCGCCACGTTCAGGTTGAATTCCGGAGCATCGATGCCGACGAACACGTCGGGCGGCTCGGCGAGGAAAGACTCGACCACGCGGCGCCGCAAATGCAGCAAGCGCGGCAGATGCCGCAACACTTCGAAGAGACCCATGACGGCGAGTTCTTCCGCCTCCGCCAGCAAGGTGCAGCCGGCGGCCCGCATGCGGGGGCCGGCGATGCCGGTGAAGGTGGTATCGGGGGCACGGGCCAGCACCTCGCGCATGAATGCTGCGCCGAGGTTGTCGCCGGAATGCTCGCCGGCGACGATGCCGATGCGGAGCGCGGCCATGGGCACCCGCCTCAGCGGATGAGGGAGCGCGTGACGCGCGGGAAGAACTCGACGAAGGCCCCGACTTCCGGCTGCGTGGCCGCGAGGCGCGCCAGTTCCGCTTCCGCTTCCGCCAGCTTAAGCCCCTGGCGATAAAGCACCTTGTAGGCGTGCTTCAGGTTCGCGATCTGCTCCGGGGAGAAGCCGCGACGCTTCAGCCCTTCGCTGTTGATGGTGACGGGTTCGGCGGGCGAACCGGCCACCATGAGGTACGGCGGTACGTCGCGCGTGACAGCGGCGTTGTTCGCGAGGAAGGCGTGCGCGCCCACCTTGCAGAACTGGTGGATGGCGGCGTAGCCCGAAAGAATGACCCAGTCGTCGATCTCCACGTGCCCGGCGAGCGCCGTGCAGTTGGAGAGGATGCAGCGATTGCCGACGATGCTGTCATGGCCCACATGCGAGTAGGCCATGAAGAGGTTGTCGCTGCCGATACGCGTGACGCCATGCCCGAGCGCCGTGCCGCGGTTCATGGTGCAGCTTTCGCGGAACACGTTGCGGTCGCCGATGACGAGCCGCGTGGGCTCGCCCTTGTATTTCTTGTCCTGCGGCGCGTCGCCGATGGAGGCGAATTGGAACACGTGATTGTCGCAGCCCATCTCGGTGGGACCGCTGACCATGGCATGGGCGGCAATGATGGTGCCCTTGCCGATGACCACGTCGTCGCCGATGACGGCGAACGGACCAACAGACACCCCTTCGTCGAGGTGCGCCTTCGGCGAGATGACAGCGCGCGGGTCAATCATGCCGTTTCCCCGCCCGCCTCCGCGGCGGCACCCGCCCCGGTTTCAGTACGGGGCGGCTTGGCCTGACGCGCGCTGGAGCCCGTTTCCGGGGCGACCATCATGATGGCGGAGCAAACCTCCACACCGTCCACGAAGGCCTTCGTTTCGAACTTCCAGATACCGCGGATGGCGCGCAGCAGCGTGGCCTGCAGGATGACCTGGTCGCCCGGCTGGACCGGGCGGCGGAAGCGCGCCTCGTCGATGCCGACGAAATAGAACTTGGTGTTCTCGTCCGGCACCACATCGACAGTGCGGAACGCAAGAATGCCGGCGGCCTGAGCCAGCGCCTCGAGGATCATGACGCCCGGCATGACCGGACGGTGCGGGAAGTGCCCCGGGAAATAGGGCTCGTTCACGGTCACGTTTTTGAGAGCGCGGATGGTCTTGCCCGGCTCGCATTCGAGCACGCGGTCCACCAGGAGGAACGGGTAACGATGCGGCAACTGCTTGCGTACTGCATCGATATCCATGTACGGCTCGGCGCTCATTCTGCTTCCTTCTCGGCGTTGTCGGTGTCTTCCCCTGCCCCACCGGCCAGACCGGCAGCGCTTTCCAGCGCCTTGACGCGCGCGACGAGTTTGTCGAGCCGCTTGAGGTGGGCCACGGTGCGGCGCCACTTGGTGCCGTCTTCCGCAGGCAGACCGGAGGAGTATACCCCCCCGGTATGGATGCTATGGCTCACCATGGTGAGCCCGGTGACGATGGTGTTGTCGGCCACCGTCAAATGGCCCACGAAGCCCACCATGCCGCCGATGATGCAGCGCTTGCCGATGGTGGTGGAACCGGAAATGCCGCTGCAGGCGGCGATGGCCGTATGGGCGCCGATGCGCACGTTGTGGCCGACCTGAATCTGATTGTCGAGGCGCACGTCTTCTTCGAGGACCGTATCCTCGATGGCGCCGCGGTCGATGGTGGTGTTCGCGCCGACTTCGCAGTCGTCGCCGATGACCACGCCACCCACTTGCGGCACCTTCACCCAGCCGTCTTTGTCCGGCGCGAGACCGAAGCCGTCGCCACCTACCACCACGCCGGGGTGCAGGATGACGCGCTTGCCGAGACGAACGCGCGTGCCGAGCGTGACGCGCGCCACGAGGCGGGTGTCTTCCCCGACCACGCTGTCCGCTTCAACGACGCAGCCCGGGCCGACATAGGCGCGCTCGCCAATGACGACGCGCGGGCCAATGTACGCCAGCGCAGCCACATGGGCCGAAGACGCGACGCTGGCGCTGGCATCGACCACGGCAGACGGGTGGCAGCCTGCGGCAGCCGCCGGCACCGGGTGCAGCACCTGGGCAATCCGCGCGTAGGCGACGTACGGGTTCGGTGCAACCAGTACAGCGCCAGGCGCGGAAGCCGCGGAGCGCGCATCCACCACCACCGCCGTAGCGCCGGTGGTGGCGAGGAACTTCTTGTATTTGGGGTTCGCCAGAAAGGACAGCGTGCCGGGGCGCGCGTCCTGAAGCGTGGCGACCGCATTCACCTCGAGGGTGGGGTCGCCGCGCAGTTCGAGGCCGAAGCGGACGGCCAATTCGCCGAGAGTGGGCATCCGCTTGCGGCCAGGACCGGCCTTAGTTCGTCTTGGCGGCCGGCTTGGCCGGAGCTGCGGCCGGTGCGGCGGGCTTCGAAGCCTGCAGCGCCTGCAGCACGGGGCCGGTGACATCGAGCGCCTGCGTGGCATAGAGCACGCCGTCCGCCAGCACGAGGTCGTAGCCGTTGGCCTTGGCGTAGTTGGCCACTTCCTGCAGCACCACGCGCTGCACGCGCGAGAGTTCCTCGTTGCGGCGGACGTTCACGTCCTCCTGGAACTCGTTGGCACGACGGGTGAGGTCACGCTCGGCGTCGCGGAGGTCGCGGTCGAGCTTGCCTTTCTCGGCCTCGCTCATGGTGGCAGCCTGCGTGGCGGCCTTGTCCTTGCGAGCCTTGAGGTCCTTGGCGGCCTGCTCGAGCTGGCGCTGCTTGGGGCCGAATTCCGCTTCCAGCGAGGCGATGGCGGTCTTGGCCTGCGGCGATTCCTGCACCAGACGGGCAGGGTCCACCACACCGACCTTGAGGTCGCCGGCGAAAGCAGGCGCAGCCGCGAAGGCCGAAACCGCCAGCACGGCAGCGAGGGGGGTAGCGAGGGAGAGCTTGGCGCGGGTCATGGCAGGTTCCGTTACTGGTTTGAGAGAGAAAGGTTCAGCGACTGGCGTGCGGTACGGGCCGCGGCGCGGGCCGCGGCAAGCACCGGCTAGAACGCGTTGCCGATGGAGAACTGGAAAGTTTCCTTTTCGTCCGGGAACAGGACGCTGGTGCCCTTTTCGGCATTCAGCGGCATGGCCAGACTGAAGCGGAACACGCCGAGTGGCGCCAGCCACTGGGCGGCGATGCCCGCCGATTGTTTGAGTTTACCAAAGCTGAAGCCGTAGTCGACCGGAGTGACGCCGTCGCGCCCGACGAAGTTCACGCCACCCGTCGAGAAAATATTGCCGATGTCGTAGAACAGGCTGACGCGCACGCTCGTCTTGAACTTCTCGGGTGTGGGCAGCAGGATTTCCGCGCGGCTGACCAGCTTGGCGTTGCCGCCATACGGGTTGCCGAAGCTGTCCTTCGGGCCGAGGCGGCTCTCGCGGTAACCGCGAACACTGTCAGGGCCGCCACCGAAGAAGTTCTTGTAAGGCGGCAGCGCCGTGGTGTTGCCGAGCGCCAGGCCGTAGCCCAGTTCCGCCGACAGGGCGAGCGTGAAGCGCCCGAAGAGCGGGACGAACTGCAGGTAGTCGTAGTTGAAGTTGGCGTATTGCACGTCGCTGCCGGGCAAGGCATAGCCCACCTGCAGGGAGTGACGCATGCCGCGGTCCGCGAAGATGGAGCGGTTGCGCGTGTCGTAGGCCCAGCCCGCCGTAAGCTCGTAGCTGTTGAACTGGTTGCCGTAGAAATGCACGGAGCCAAAGCCGCCGCCGAAATCTTCCACGCGCTCGTAGGGCTTGCCGTTCTGGCGCACCCAGTCGATGGCCTGCTGTGCGCTGCCATTGGTGCTGGTGAGCAGTTCCGAACGCTGCAAGGCCATGCCGAAGCGGAACGACTGGTATTCGCTCACCGGATAACCGTATTCCAGCGCGGCGGTGGCGGTTTTCGTGGAGAAGTCCGAGGCGGCCGACACGAACTGCGTGACATCGCGATACACCAGCGACACGGTTCGCGCGATGCCATCGATGGTGGTGTACGGGTCCGTGTGGGCGAAGCTGTACACCTTCGAGTACTTGCCCGCGTTGATTTCCGCCTGCACGCGCTGGCCGGTGCCGAGGAAGTTCGAGTGCGTGAAGTTGCCGTTCAGGATGAGGCTCTGCGAGGCCGAATAGCCCAAGCCGCCACCGAACTGGCCGGGCAGGCCCTCCTTCAGCGTGAAGTTCACGTCGACGAGGTCCGGCGTGCCCTGCACGGGTTCGTTCTTGAATTCCACCTTTTCCACGAACGGCAGACGCTGCAAGCGCTCCTTGGAACGCTCCACCGCCGAGTTCGACAGCCACGCGCCTTCCAGCTGACGCATTTCGCGACGCATGGTCACGTCGTTGATGCTTTCGGTGCCAAGGAAATTCACGTGACGAACGTAGACGCGGTTGCCGGCCTCGACGAAGAAGGTGACGTTGACCGTCTTCTTGTCCGGGTCGGGCGTGGGCACCGGTTCGATCTTGGCGAAGGCGTAACCGTCCGCGCCGAGGCGCAGGTTCAGCAGTTCCTGCGTCTGCGTCATGAGCTTGCGGTTGAAGGTCTGGCCCTGGCGCACCAGCAGGAAGTTGCGCAGTTCCGCCTCGGCCACCGGCAGGTTGCCGGCAATCTTCACGTCCGCCACCTTGTAGACGTCCCCTTCGGAGACGTTCATGGTGATGAAGATGTCATCCTTGGCGGGCGCGATGGACACCTGCGTGGAGTCCACCTGGAAGTTGGCGTAGCCGCGGTCCATGTAGAACGAACGCAGCTTCTCGATGTCGCCGGTGAGCGTTTCCTTCGAGTAGCGGTCGTCCTGCTTGTACCAGCTGAGCCAGTTCGGGGTCTTCAGCTCGAAGGCCTCGCGGATTTCCTTGTCCGTGAACGCGGTGTTGCCGACGATGTTGATCTGGCGAATGCGCGCGCGCTTGCCTTCCTTGATCTTGATCGCGATCTTCACCTTGTTGCCGGGCACGTCGTCGACCTTCACGTCGACCTTCACCGCGTACTTGCCGCGACCGAAGTACTGGTCCGTGAGATAACCGGTGACGTCTTCCAGCACCGAGCGATCGAAGGTCTTGCCGGTGGCAAGGCCCACATTGCGCAGGCTCTTCTGCAGGTCTTCGGTCTTGATGTCCTTGTTGCCATCGATGGTGAAGCTTTCGATGGACGGGCGCTCCTGCACCACCACCACCAGCGCATCGCCATCGCGGCGCAGTTCCACGTTGCGGAAGAAGCCGGTGGCATAAAGGGCACGCAAGGCCTCATCCACCTTGGCCCGCGTCAGGCGGTCCCCGATGGCAACGGGCAGGTAGTTGAACACCGTGCCTTCGGCAATACGCTGCAGGCCTTCCACCTTGAGGTCGGCGACGGTGAAGTCCGCATCGGCGGCAATGGTGTCCTGGGCAGCAGCACCCGCGGACCAGAGAGAAGCACCGGAACCGGCGAGCAGGGCCAGCGCCACGGCATGGCGAAGGCCGCGCGAGGCGCGGCTGGCAGTCAGCGAAGGCAAACGCATGATGTCCGGATTCTCCCGCGGCTAACCGAAGTGCCGCGCAATGTCATTGTAGAACGCAAGGCCCATCAGCACGGCGAGCAGGAGCATACCGACCTGCTGCGTGAGCTGCTGCACCCGCTCCGGGAGCGGGCTCCCCTTCACCCATTCCGCCAGTTGGAACACCACCTGGCCCCCATCCAGCACCGGGACGGGCAACAGGTTGAGCACGGCAAGGCTCAGGCTGATGACCGCCAGGAACTGCAGATAGTAACCGGGTCCTTCCAGTGCCGTCACACCCGCCGCCGTGGCGATGCTGAGCGGCCCCGAAACGTTCTTCACCGAAACGTCGCCCGTGAGCATGCGCCCGAGGAACTTCAGGGTGAGGACGGACTTGCTCCAGGTCTCGGCCGCAGCCGGGCCGATGGCGGCCAGCGGACCGTATTTTTCCAGTGTTTCCATGCCTGGCGGCCAGCCGCCGAAGACCCCGGGCGCCACGCCGATACGCCCGACCGTGACCCCATCTTCCAGGGCGCTGGCCACGGCAACCTGCACCGTCCGGCGGACCCCGTCGCGCTCGAACTCGAAGGCCAGGGTCTGGCCCGCGCGCGGGGTGACTTGCGCAACGACGTCGGCAAAGTCGGCGATGGCGACGCCGCCGACGCGCAGGAGACGGTCCCCGGTCTGGAGCCCCGCCAACGCCGCCGGCTTGCCGGGAACCACCTCGCCGAGCACCGGGGGCAGCAACGGGCGACTGAAGCCGAAACCGAAAGCCTGCGACCAGCCGCCCGGTTCGGTGGCAGCAAGGCGCCGCGCGGCCGGCAGTTCCATGGCCAGGCTGCGCTCGCCACCCTCGGCGCCGCGCACACGCAGGGTAACTGCGCCCGCATCCACGACACCCGACACCAACTCCAGCACGGCGGTTTCGCGGGTTTGCACCGCTTCGCCACCCACCGCGACCAGCTCGTCGCCGGCGCGAAGACCGGCTACCGCGGCTGGGGTGCCGGGGCGCACCTCGCCGACCACCGGCCGGAGGCCCGGGACGCCGGCCTGAAACAGCACCCAGAAAGCCACCAGCGCAAACAGGAAATTCGCGCCGGGGCCAGCCAGCAACATGAGGATGCGCGCCCAGGGCGGACGCCCCTGCCAGGACACTGCGTGTTCAGCGACCGGCACTTCGCCCTCGCGCGCATCCAGCAGACGCACATAGCCGCCTAGCGGGAACAGGCCGATGCGGTATTCCACGCCGTCCTTGCCTAGGCGGCTCCACAGCGTCTTGCCGAAGCCGATGGAGAACGTGAGCACGCGGAAACCCAGCGCCCGCGCCACCCGGAAGTGGCCGTATTCATGGATGGAGATGAGCAGGCCGATGGCGACCAGGAAGGCGATGATGGTCACGGGGACGAATGTCAGCATGCGACCAACTCCTCCACTGCCTGCCGCGCCGCGCCGGTACGGGCCACCACGCCCTCCACCGCCGCCTGACGCGCCGCCGTATCCGCCGCCGCCACTTGCTCGAGCGTGGCGGCAGGTGCGGCCGGCAAGGCGGCAAGCACGTCCTCAATGACCGCGGAGATACCTGGGAAGTTCAATGCTCCGCCCAGAAAGGCCGCTACGGCGACCTCGTTGGCGGCGTTCAGCATGGCAGGAACAGTGCCACCTGCCTCGGCCGCGGCGCGGGCGAGGCGCAGCGCCGGGAAGCGGACCTCATCCGGGGCCTCGAAGTTCAGCCTGGCCACGGCGGTCAGGTCCAGCGAGGCCACGCCGGACTCGATCCTTTCGGGCCAGGCCAAGGCCTGCGCGATGGGCGTACGCATGTCCGGCGCCCCCAACTGCGCCAGCACGGACCCGTCCACGTACTCCACCAGCGAATGCACGATGCTTTCCGGGTGAACGACGATATCGATGCGCGAAGGCGGCAGTCCGAACAGCCAGTGGGCCTCGATGAGTTCCAGCCCCTTGTTCATGAGCGTCGCCGAGTCCACGGAAATCTTGCGACCCATCGACCACTTCGGGTGTTTGCAGGCTTCGTCGGGCGTGACGTTGGCCAGCGTGTCCGCCGCCCGGCGCAGGAAAGGCCCGCCGGAAGCCGTCAGCAGCAGGCGGCGCACGCCGGGCGACTCGCGACCCGCCGCCGGCCCACCCGGGCTGCCCTGCGGCAGACACTGGAAGATGGCGTTGTGTTCGCTGTCGATGGGCAGCAGCGTGGCGCCGTGTTCCGCCACCGCTTCCATCAGCAGCCGCCCCGACATGACCAGCGCTTCCTTGTTCGCCAGCAGCACGCGCTTGCCGGCACGCGCCGCCGCGAGCGTGGGCAACAAGCCCGCAGCGCCCACGATGGCCGCCATGACAGCGCCCACTTCCGGCAACACTGCCACTTCCGCCAGGGCAGCAGCCCCCGCATGGACTTGGGTGGACAGGCCTTCCGCACGAACGGCAGACGCCAATTGCGCGGCCGCGTTGCCATCCACCATCACGGCATGCGCCGGGCGGAACGCACGAACCTGTTCCAGCAAGCGCTGCCAGTCCCGATGGGCGGTGAGCGCCACGACCGTGAAGCGCCCGGGGTGCCGCTGCACCACATCCAGCGTGCTGCGCCCGATGCTGCCGGTGCTGCCCAGCACCACCAAGGGGGTCACGGCCACAAGTCCAGCCAGGTGAGCCCCAGCACGAACACGGGCGTGGCGGCGGTAATGCTGTCGATGCGGTCCAACACGCCACCGTGGCCGGGCAGCACGTGGCCACTGTCCTTCAGCCCCGCGAAGCGCTTGAACATGCTTTCAGTGAGGTCGCCCACTACCGAGATGGCGACGACCACCATGCCCAGTGGCACGAAGGCCGACAACGGGCGACCGAACCACATGGCACCGGCCACGGCGGCGAGCAGGCCGAAAGCCATGCCGCCGGCGACGCCTTCCCAGGTCTTGCCGGGACTGACGCGCGGCGCCAGCTTGTGGCGGCCCCACTTGCGGCCGGCGAAGAAAGCGCCGACATCCGCCGCCCACACCAGCACCAGCAGGAACAGCACGTAGGACGCCCCGTGCTCCAGCTTGTCGTACATGCGCGAGAGCCCGGCATAGGCCGGCACCAGCACGATGACGCCCACCAGGCCCGCCACCCAGCGGTTCACCCGCCCGGGCGCGAACACCAGCCAGCCCAGCGCCAGCACCCACCAGGCACTGGCGACGGACATGAACAGCGTGATTTCATCGAGACGCCCGGTGTGGTCCCAGCCCCAGGCACACAAGGCCGCGATGACGGTGACGTAGGTGAGCTTCCAGTGCTGCTCTTCGATGCCGGCGAAGGCTGTCCATTCCCAGGCACCGGCCAACACCAGCGCCGCGAAGAACCCGATGGCGGCGCCCTTCGGCAACCAGAACAACACCACCAGCAGGAGCACCACAAGCACGATCGCGGTCAGGATGCGCGTCTTCAGCATGACTCGTTCTCCACCTGGTCACCAGTGCGTC
>JBEGRA010000440.1:0-3622 GCA_041180705.1 Pseudomonadota bacterium
GGCTCCGGATAGGGGCACAGCAAAGCGATACGCCGCGCTCCCAGGGCTGCCACCCCAGCGCGCAGCGCCGCAGCGCCGGTCACCACGGGCGCCTGCAAGGCGGCCGAGACCTCGGCAACCACCTCGGCCTCTTCAGCCGGGTCCACGAGATACGAAGTACCAGTGCAGGCAAAGCCCAGCGCAGCCAAACGCAAGGTGTCGAACTGGGCCGGCGCGGAACGCAGTGCCTGCAGGTAATCACGCAAGCGCTTCAGGCTGTCCTGCTCGGGGCTGGTCAGACGCATAGTGCAAGGCGTGACATCCCAGGGAAACAGCAGACGGCACTCCGCCTCCACGGTCGGGTTCGCCTGCGGCGTCGCCACACCGAAGCAGGTGCCCAATTCAGTCCACCCGGGCTGTAGCACGCAGCCCCGAAATCATGGAGGACCGCAGCAAATGTTCCCGCGCCATCACCGGGTCCGCCGCCGTGGCCTGCAAGGCAGACAACGCAGCGCGGCGCGCGGTGGCATCGCGGGCCTGCATGCGCGCGCGGTTCGCGTCGGACTGTCGCTGGATATCGTCGCGCGCAATCGGCAAACGCCGACGCTCGTAGCGGTCCAGCAACTCGAGCGCAGCACCATCACGTATTTCGAGAAGTGTGCAGGCCAGTTCGAACGCGTCATGGATGCCACCGTTCATGCCCATGCCACCGGCGGGCGAATTGAGGTGCGCGGCATCGCCTGCCAGTACCACGCGACCGCACCGATAACGATCGACGATGCGGCGATGGATGCGGTATTGCCTGCACTCCTCCACGGGCGAACTGCCCGACCCCGGCACCAACCTTTCCAGCAATGCCTGAATGGCTTCGGGGCGGCAGGCAGCGTCCAAGTCCGTGCCTTCGGGCATATGAAAGTTCACGCGCCACAGGCCGGGCAGGGCCAGCAGGCTGAACGTGCCCTCTTCCCACCAGAGATAGTTGACGTTGGACAGGCCGGGCAGGTGCTGCTGGAAAGGGAACCGGGTGGTGGCGAGCAAGGTGGTTTCGGGGTAGGTCTCGCCATCGAAGCGCTCGCTGACGTGGCCGCGCACCACGCTGCGGGCACCATCCGCCCCCACCAGCACCGAGCAGCTTTGCCGCTCTGGACGACCATCGACGTCATAGGACACCACCACGTGGTCATCCTGCGGCGCAATGCCCTGAACGCGCGCACCGCGTAGCACGCGCACCGTCGGCAACTCCCGCGCCATCCCTTCTGCCACGCGCACGAGTTCATCCTGCGGGCACTGCAGGCGGTACGGGTGCGCGGTGTCGTCCTTCAGCAGCCCCAGATCGAACACTGCGGCTTCCCCGGTTTCATGCCAGCGCACTTGCCACGTGGGTGCCTTCAGCCCGGCCGCAAGCAGCGATGGCGTAAGGCCCAGCCCGTCGAGCATGTCGAGGGTGGGCGGGTGGAAAGTGGACGCACGCAGTTCGGGCGGGGCAACCGCTGCCGCTTCGAGCACGGTGCAGGACACCCCGGCGCGGCCCAGACAAATCGCCAGCACCAGCCCCACGGGCCCGGCGCCAACGATGACGACGCCTTGACCAAGATCCTCGTTCGGTGCCATGAACCTTAGTCTCCCGGAGCATTCTCGCAACGTCGGCCGGACCCCACGCCAGCGAAGGACCGTACGCCAATGTTGCCGCAGCGCAACACGAAACGGCAATTCGGAGGACCCGCAGCCCCGCCTTGTTGACTTATCATAATGATAGGACATTATAGCCAAAGGGGACGATGGCAGCCGCGGGGCAACCAGGCCATCGCCAGCACTCGACAGACAGGCCGGGGCTTACCTGCCCAGCCTGACGAACAGCGTCACTCACGGGAGGATACAGGGGCATGAAGATCTCGAACCTGAACCGCAGCCTGCTTGCCGGCGCCATCGCCGTCGCGCTCAGCCCGCTGCCGGCTTTTGCCGCGGACGGCCTTGACGAAGTCATCGTCACCGCACGTCGCACCAACGAATCGCTCCAGGAAACTCCCGTAGCCGTGTCCGCGTTCACCCGCGAGACCATGGAAAACAAGGGCATCCAGGACATCAACCAGCTCGCCGCGTTCACGCCCGGCTTCAGCTTCTCGCAAGCCTTCGGCCGCCAGACGGACCGTCCGGTGGTGCGTGGCCAGTCCAACATCCTCGCCGGCGTGCAGTTCGGCGTGGAGTCGGGCACGGCGTACTTCATCGACGGTGTCTACTACAACGGCGACATTCAGGCGCTGGACTTCGACTCCCTCGAGCGCGTCGAAGTCATCAAGGGCCCGCAGAGCGCGCTCTACGGCCGCAATACCTATGCGGGCGCCATCAACTTCGTCACCCGCGACCCGGGCAACGAGACGGACGGCTCCATCAAGGTGGGCTACGCCTCGCACAGCTCGAGCGACATCTCGGGTTCGTTCTCGATGCCGCTCATTGCCGACAAGCTCGCCATCCGCGTGAACGGCAAGCACCACGAGTACGGTGGCGAATACACCAACTCGCTCACCGGCAAGAAGGTGGGCACCGAGCAGGACACCAGCGTGTCCAGCACCATCGTGTTCACGCCCACCGAGAACTTCAAGGCGCGCCTCTTCACCACTTACCGCAAGCAGGATGACGGCGTGCTGGCGCTGGTGCTGCAGGGCGCGAACTTCAACAACTGCATGCCGGGCTACCGCTCGGCCGGTTATCGTGGCCAGAGCCTGGCGACGGGGGCTTCCACGCTTTCGGCCGCCGGTGGTCAGCTGACGCCGCTGAACAACACCAACCAGTACTACTGCGGCGCCATTCAGGCTCGCCCGCAGGACATCGCGCTGAACACCGAAGCCCTCACCGCCAACGGCGTGAGCTTCCTGGACGGCACGGCTTTCGACGGCATTGCTGCCCGCGACTTCTTCGGCAGCCTGGCCATGACCTGGAACCTCGAAGGTTCCGGCTGGACGCTGTCGTCGTTGACCGGCTACCGCCGCAAGTACGACCTCTTCGGTTCCGACTCGGACCACTCGGGCGCCTCGCTGTTCGGCAGCGCCACGGCGGAACCGCTGTTCGCGAACACGAACCGCAACAATACGAAGGAATGGTCGGAAGAGTTCAAACTGTCGTCGCCGGCGGACCGTCGCGTGCGCGGCAGCGTGGGCTACTACCACTACCACAACGACGACCGCGAGAAGGACTTGACCTTCCAGCAGCCGTACTACGGCGTGTACAACGCCAACGGCAACGTCACGGGCATCAAGAACAAGGCCGTGTTCGGCAGCCTGACGGTGGACATCACGCCCGCCCTGACGGCCAGCCTCGAAGTGCGCAACGCCAAGGAAGAGAAGAAGCGCATCGAGTTCGCGAGCGCCGCCAGCCCGAACGCCAACCTGAACAATGGCACGGCGCTGACGCCCATCAAGGCGAGCTACAGCAAGACCACGCCGCGCCTGACGGTGGATTGGAAGGTGCGCGATGGCCTCATGGTCTACGCCGTGGCCTCGAAGGGCGCCAAGCCGGGCGGCATCAACGGCTCGGCCGGTGTGTCCATCGGCAAGGGCACCTACACCATGGAAACGTCCAACAACTTCGAACTCGGCATCAAGAGTTCGTGGCTGGACAACCGCCTGCGTGCGAACCTCGCCGTGTA
>JBEGRA010000441.1:0-2936 GCA_041180705.1 Pseudomonadota bacterium
CTCATCTCGCCGAGCCCGCGCAAGTGAGCGATGCCGTTTTCATGCGCGAGGCCATCGCGCAGGCCAAGCAGGCGCTTTACTCCACCGCGCCGAATCCGCGTGTCGGCTGCGTCATCGTTCGTGACGGCGTGGTGGTGGGGCGCGGTTTCCATGCCCGTGCAGGTGAACCGCACGCCGAAGTATTTGCCCTGCGCGAAGCCGGCGAAGCCGCCCGCGGGGCTACTGCCTACGTGACGCTGGAGCCGTGCAGTCATCATGGCCGCACGCCGCCGTGTGCCGATGCGGTCATCGCCGCCGGCATTGCACGCGTGGTTTACGCCGTGGGTGACCCGGACCCGCGCGTGGATGGTCGCGGTGCCGCCAAGTTGCGTGCGGCGGGTATCGAGGTGCTGCAGGGCGTACTCGAAGAAGAGGCGCGCGAACTGAACCTCGGTTTCCTGCGCCGCGCCGGAGGCGGATTGCCTTGGGTACGCGCCAAAGTGGGCGCCAGTCTGGATGGCCGCACCGCGCTGGCGGACGGGCGCTCGAAGTGGATTACCAGCGCCGAGGCGCGCGCGGATGTGCAGCGTCTGCGCGCTGAAGCGGGCGTGGTGCTGACAGGCATCGGCACGGTGCTGGCGGATGACCCCGCGCTGACCGTGCGCGAGCCGGCCCTGCTGGAAGCCATGCGTGGGCGGCAGCTGGTCCGCGCCGTGCTGGACCCCGCCGGACGCATGCCGGTGGAAGCGCAGCTGCGCGATGGCGCCGCGCCCACCTGGTGGCTGGTGGCGGAAGCTGTGGGAGCGAGCTCCCTCGTGACTTCTCCTCCTGTAGGAGCGAGCTTGCTCGCGACTGATGAAATGAAGAGTCGGGAGCAAGCTCCCTCCTACAACAAAACTTCCGGCATTCCTGTGGGAGTGAGCTTGCTCGCGACTCCGGGGGCGGGGCGGCCCTCGCCGCGCGCTGTGCTGGAACTGCTCGCAGCGCGGGGCGTGAACGACGTGCTGCTGGAAGCCGGGGCCACGCTCACGGGTGCTTGGCTCGCTGCCGGCGTGGTGGACGAGTTGGTCGTTTACTACGCGCCGCGTTTGCTCGGCGATGCTGCGCGTCCTTTGGCGCAGTTCCCCGCCACGGATGGCGACACTTCCGCTGGGGACCCGCTGGACCCCACGCCCGCGTGGCGGCTGCACGAAGCAGTGCCGGTAGGCGCGGACCTTCGCGTCACCTGGCGCCGTTCGGTCGCCTGAACCCGGCAGCGCTGCCCCAACGAAACCTTTCCGCCTGCACAACGTCCACCCCTCATTCAGTCCGTTCCTGTTTTGCCGGCGCCCATAGCGCCGCGGAGTCTGTCCATGTTTACCGGAATCGTCCAAGCCGTCGGCCGTGTCGTTGCTATCACCCCCAAGGGCGGTGACGTGGAACTGCTGGTGGACACCACCACGCTGGGGCTGGAAACCGCCAACATCGGCGACAGCATCGCCGTGGCGGGCGCCTGCCTCACCGCCACGCGGTTCGAGGGCACCTGCTTCGCGGCGGACGTTTCGAACGAAACGCTCGCCTGCACCACGCTCGGTAGCCTGGCCGTGGGCAGCCCGGTGAATCTGGAAAAGGCCCTGTGCGCCGGCCAGCCGCTGGGCGGGCACTATGTGACGGGCCACGTCGACGGGGTGGGCGAAGTGGTTTCCACGGCGGACGATGGCCGCAGCTGGCGTGTGGTATTCCGTGTGCCGCCGCAGTTGGCCCGGTACATCGCGCCCAAGGGCAGCGTCACGGTGGAAGGCGTCAGCCTGACCGTGAACGAAGTGGCCGGCGACACCTTTGGCGTGAACCTCGTTCCCCATACCCGCGAGGTGACCACCCTCGGCGCGCTGGTGCCCGGCCGGCCGGTGAACCTCGAGGCTGATATCATCGCGCGTTACCTGGAACGCCTGGTGGGGGACCGTGCCCTGCCGCGCCCCGACGGAAGCCGCTGAATCCCCATGACCACCCTGAATTCCATCGAAGAAATCCTTGCCGACCTGCGGGCCGGCAAGATGGTCGTCATCATGGACGACGAGGACCGCGAGAACGAGGGTGACCTGCTCATGGCGGCGGAATGCGTCACCGCCAAAGACATCAACTTCATGGCTCGCTACGGGCGCGGGCTCATCTGCCTCACTCTCACCCGCGAGCGTTGCCGCGAACTGCGCCTGCCGCTCATGGTGTCCAGCACGGACAGTGAGCAGACCACGAACTTCACCGTCTCCATCGAAGCCGCGGAAGGCGTCACCACCGGCATCTCCGCGCACGACCGCGCGCTGACGGTGCAGGCGGCGGTGAAGCCGGGTGCCCGTGCCGAAGATCTCCGCCAGCCCGGCCACATCTTCCCGCTCATGGCTCAGCCCGGCGGCGTTCTCACGCGTGCGGGCCACACCGAGGCCGGCTGCGACTTCGCGCGGCTGGCGGGTTTCCAGCCGGCGGCGGTGATCGTCGAAATCATGAACGAGGACGGCACCATGGCGCGCCGTCCGGACCTCGAGGTGTTCGCCCGCGAACATGGCCTCAAGATCGGCACCATCGCCGACCTCATCCGGCACCGTCTGGACGTGGAGCCTTCGGTGGAACGCCTCGTCGAGCGCCCCATCACTACCGCTCACGGCGACTTCAAGCTGGTGGTCTACGAAGACCAGATGCAGCGCCACGTGCACTTGGCGCTGGTGAAGGGAGACCTCACTGGGGAGAAGCCGCCGCTGGTGCGCGTGCACTTGCTCGATACGCTCCGCGATATCGTGGGCGCGCAGTTGCAGTTCGGCGGCTGGGCACTGGACCAGGCCTTGGCGCGTGTGGCCGAAGATGGCACCGGCGTCGTGGTTCTGCTGCGCGGTGGCGAAACGTCGCGCGACCTGCTGGACGCCGTGGCGGCCTTGTCGCCCAGCGGCCAGCGCGTGCCGCGCGCCGTGACGAGCCCGCAAGCGGGC
>JBEGRA010000442.1:0-2720 GCA_041180705.1 Pseudomonadota bacterium
CCGCTTCCTGGTGAACATGCCCATGTTCCATATCGGCGGGCTCGGCCTGTCTTTCGCGATGCTGGCGCGCGGCGGTTCGATGGTGATGCCGCAGGCTTTTTCCACGGACCGCTTCTGGACACTGGTCCGCGAAACGGAAGTGACCGCCGTCTTCCTGCTGGGTGTGATGGCGACTTTCCTGCTGAAGGCGCCCCCTTCCCCGCAGGACCGCGAGCACCGGGTGACCAAGGCCTACATCGTCCCGCTGGCGGAAGGCGCGGCAGAGTTCCATCGCCGCTTCGGGCCGGACGTGTACACCATCTTCAACATGACGGAGATTTCGTCCCCCATCACTTCCGGCCCGAACCCGCAGACCAGTGGCACTTGCGGCCGCGCGAGGGCTGGCGTGGATGTCCGGCTCGTGGACGACAACGACTGCGAAGTACCGGACGGCACGGTGGGCGAGATGATTTTGCGCACCGACCGGCCCTGGGGCATGAACCACGGCTACCACAAGAACCCCGAAGCTACTGCCCGCGCGTGGCGCAACGGCTGGTTCCATACGGGCGATGCGTTCCGGCGCGATGCGGACGGCAATTACTTTTTCGTGGACCGCATGAAGGACGCCATCCGGCGCCGCGGCGAAAACATCTCTTCCTTCGAAGTCGAAGTGGAAGTGGTCGCTTTCCCCGCCGTGCGCGAGGCGGCGGTCATCGCGGTGCCCAGCGAATTGGGCGAAGACGAAGTGATGGCGGTGGTGGCACCGGCGCCAGGCCACGAGATCGACCCTGCCGCCTTGCTGGCGTTCCTGCGTGAGCGCCTCGCTTACTTCATGATTCCGCGCTACGTACGGGTGCTGCCGGAGTTGCCCAAGACGCCGACCGCCAAAGTATTGAAGGCGGACCTGCGCGCGCAAGGCATCACGCCGGATACCTGGGACCGCGAGCAGGCGGGCATCAGCATTCGTCGCGATCGCATCGGCAGCTAGCAACGCGGACGCCGCTGCCAACCCTTTCAACACAGGATTGATCATGCCGAAGCCCAAGACCCCCAGCCGTCGGAAGCCGCGCGACCCCGCCGCTTCGCGAAGTGCAGAGCGCACCGCCGAACTGAAGGCCGAGGTGCAGGAGTTCAAGCGTCGCCGCATTCTCGAAGAAGCGCGCGAACTGTTTTTCGCCAACGGCTACGAAAGCACCACGCTCGATGTCATCGCCGAATCGCTGCAGGTGACGAACCCTTTCCTGTACTCCTACTTCCGCAACAAGAGCGAAATTCTCAACGCCATCAGCGAAGTGGGCATCACCAGTTCGCTGCGTGCCCTGGAAGAGGCGTTGGCGACGGAATTGGCGCCGCGGGAAAAACTGCGGCTCATCGTCGAGCGCGTCACCGCCATCGTCATCCAGAACCAGAAATACATCGTGGTGTACGAGCGCGAAGAAAAGAATCTGCAGGCGGAGGAATCGCGTGCTCTGATGCGCCTTCGCAAGCAGTTCGACCACCGCCTGGCGGAACTGCTGGAGGCGGGCACCCGCGCCGGCGAGTTCGACGTGGAAGACGCGCCTCTCACTGCGCTGTCCATCGGCGGCATGATCACCTGGGTTGCCTCGTGGTACCGCCCGCTGGGCCGTTGGTCGCAGACGGACGTGATCATGCAGATGATCCGCAATGTGATGCGCATGGTGTCGCGCCAAGGCGCTGCGAGGGAGCTGACATGAGCCTTTCCTGTTTCCGGCCCGATGTGCTCGCCGGTCGTCGTGCGTTCGTGACGGGCGGCAGCTCTGGCATCAACAAGGCCATCGCGCGGC
The DNA here is from genome assembly GCA_041180705.1 of Pseudomonadota bacterium. Classification (GTDB taxonomy): domain Bacteria; phylum Pseudomonadota; class Gammaproteobacteria; order Steroidobacterales; family Steroidobacteraceae; genus CAIOHZ01. The sequence goes on from JBEGRA010000442.1 coordinate 1,785, forward strand.
GGTTTCTCGAGCATGGCGCCAGCGTGGTCATCGTTGCGCGCGACCAAGGGCGTCTGGATGCCGCGGTGGCTGAATTGGCAGCAGCGGTGCCGGAGGGTGCTGCGCGAGTCGCCGGCTACAGTGCGGACGTTCGCGACCTGGCAGCAGTGACCGCTGCCGCTGAAGCCGGGGCGGCGCGTTTCGGCGGCTATGACATCGTGGTGGCCGGCGCCGCAGGGAATTTCCTCGGTGCAGCCGAAAAGCTCAGCAGCAATGCCTTCGGTGCCGTGGTCGACATCGACCTGAAGGGCACTTTCCATACTTTCCATGCTTGCCACGCGCATTTGGCCCCACGCGCCCGGCTCATTGCCATTTCCGCGCCGCAGGCCGCCATGGCAATGCCCTTCCAGGCCCCGGCGTGCGCCGCCAAGGCGGGCGTGGAAATGCTCGTGAAGTCGCTGGCGGTGGAATGGGGTGGCCTCGAAGGCGTGCGCGCCAATGCCATTTCGCCCGGCTTGGTGGCGGGCACCTACGGTGCCGACATCTTCTGCAAGGTGGCCGGCGAACAGGCGCTCGTGGCACCCCAGCCCGTGCCGCGCTTGGCCACGCTTGAGGAAGTGGCGGACGTTGCGGTGTGGCTGGCGAGCCCGCTCGCCGATTACGTTACCGGGCAAGTGCTGGCTATCGACGGCGGCCTGACACTGGCCTCGGCGCTGGGTGGTGCGTTCGCCGCTGCGGCAGGGCCCGCCTTGCAGGCCGCGGCACGCCGCCGCTCCTGAACTCCGCGCTCGCCACCGGTCGGACAATGTCGGCGCGGGTGCGCCGGCGTGCCGACGGGCAGGCGGCGCTTTGCTGTAGTTTGCTGCCCTCTTGATGCCTTCTTTCCCGGAGTCTTTCCATGGCTGAAGCCCTAGTTTTCGACCACGTCCGCACGCCGCGCGGTCGCGGGCGCCCGGA
>JBEGRA010000443.1:0-12445 GCA_041180705.1 Pseudomonadota bacterium
CCGCTCGAAGCGCGAACGGTCATCCGGGTGCACCACGCGCTGGATGAAAGCCTCCATGTCCGCCGGCAAGTCGTCTGCCGGGCACCCGAGCAGGGTGGCAACTTCAGCAGACCAATGCGTAGGACCCGGGTTTTCCAGCGGGATTTCGAAGTTGCCGAGACCCGCGATGGCTTGTGCTGCCCGCAGCAGCGATTCGCTCTTGCGGAGGGCGTCGACGGCTTGCTTGCGCTGGGTGATGTCGTGGAGGAAGCCCACGAAACGCCGCGGATTGCTTTGCTGTACCTCGCCGACGGCGAGCATGGCCGGAAACACCGTGCCATCGCGGCGCCGTGCAGGCACTTCGCGGCCGATGCCGATGATTTTGGCGTGCCCGGTGGTCAGAAACCGCTTCAGGTAACCGTCGTGCCCGGTACGGTCTGCGCCTTCCATGAGCAACGAGACGTTCTTGCCGATGACTTCGGCCGCTTGCCAGCCGAACAGGCGTTCCGCCGAGCGGTTGAAGGTTTCGATGAGGCCGTTCTCGTCGATGAGGATGACGGCCTCGACAGCGGCGTCCAGCACCGCTTGGAGGTCCAGCCGTGCACGAAGGGCTTCGGTCACGCCGGCTGGCCTCGCGACAGGGAGAGACTAGTAGTCGTTCCGGCCGCTGCCGGAACCGTCGTCGTCCTCGTCGTCCCAGTCGTCATCATCGTCGTCGTCGTCATCGTCGTCCCAATCATCGTCGTCGTCATCATCGTCTTCGTCGTCTTCCTCATCCTCGTCCCATTCGTCCTCTTCGTCGTAGTCGCTCGGGACTTCGGGCGCGGCGGATTTTTCCAGGTCCATTTCGTACCAGGAATCGAGGTCGATCTCCTCGGGCTCGTCGTCGTCTTCGTAGTGGAGCGTGATGATGCCCTCGTCTTCGTCGACATGAACGACGCGGAACAAGGTGTCCTCGTCCAGGTTTTCATACCACTGGCCGGCTTTCGGCTCGTACTCCCTACCCACGGCTTCGACCTCATGCTGTCGCGCGAACCGCGCGTGTCCACAGTGTAAGGCTCTCGGTGCCATCACGGAAGCCGGAGAGCATGCCCGTGTGGTGGTGGTGTTCGTGGGTGGGGAACAGGGAGGCCAGTTGCGCCAGCGCGAGCAGCAGCAAGGCGAACGCCAAGGCCCAGCGCCGCCATGCCATTCCCTGAACCGACGGGCCATGGCTGTTCTTTCCCGCCAGATTTGCGATGAACCCTGTGCCGAGCAGGGCCGGCCAGGTGCCCACGGCGAACGCGCCGAGCAGGGCTGCCCCATGCCAAGCCTTGCCGGTAGTGGCGGCCAGTGCGGCCATGGACAGCACGAGGCCGCACGGGATGAACGCCCAGACCATGCCGAGGCCATAGCTGCGCCAGGGCTCCCGCCACTGCCCGACAGGGCGGGCCAGTGGCTGCAGTGCTTTCCACAAGTGGGCGCCCAGCCGCTCGAGCCCCAGCAGGTCGCGGCGCAGCGCCAAACGGGCCGCAAGGCTGAGAAGAGCCAGAAAGGCCAGCACGCCGGCGAATTGCCGTAGCGCTGGCGCGGCCATGACCGCTGCGCCGGTGCCGAGTCCACCCGCCACCGCCCCGAGCAGCGTATAGGCGGCGCTGCGGCCGATTTGCAGCCGCCAGAGCCCGGGGGTGGCGGTGGGCATCAGCGCAGCTTGCAGGCCCCCGCACATGCCAAGACAGTGTCCGCCGGCGGCGAGGCCTGTCAGCGTGGCACCCGCGAGTTCGGCCAGAAGCGCAGCGTCAGTCATGGGGGCGCGTCTTCGGGCGTCGGGTTTGTCGGGCGCGCAGGCGGGTCTTCTTCCAGCACCGACCAGCCCGGGGATTCCAGGTCTTCAAACTGACCGGCGTCCACTGCCCAGAAGAACGCCCACAAGGCCACTGCCACCAGCAGCAGGCTCAGCGGCACGATCCACAACAGGCTGTCCATCGGGAACCTCGGAAAAGGAAATGGGGCGACCGATGCGCAGGGCATTCAGGACCACCCCGAGCGAACTGGCGGACATGCCGATGGCTGCCAGCCACGGGGCCACGAGCCCCATCGCTGCCGCCGGGACGGCCAAGAGATTGTAGGCTGCGGACCAGCGCAGGTTCTGCTGCATCAGTTGCATACCGCGCCGTGCCGTCACGAGCGCGGTCCACAGGCCGCGCGGGCCGTCTCCGCCCAGCACGATGTCCGCCTGCGCACGTGCCAAAGCCGTGCCTTCCTGCAGCGCCAGCGAGACGTCCGCCACCGCGAGCACCGGCGCATCGTTCAGGCCGTCGCCTACCATGGCGACGCGGCGTCCGGCGGCTTGCAAAGCCTGGACATAGGCCACTTTGTCGGCAGGTCGCGCTTCGGCGCGCCATTGGGCTATGCCGAGAGTCTCTGCGACGCTGGCGACGGCAGCGGTGCGATCGCCGCTCACGAGGTGCAGCTGCAGGCCGTTGGCCCGCAGGTGGGACAAAAGTTTCTGCATGTCCGGGCGGAGCTCGTCGCGCACGGTGAAAGCGGCCAACCAGCCCTGCGTGCTGCCGAGAAAGACATTGTGATCCGCGTGAGTGACTGGCGCGGGGCCGGCGAGGCCCGCCACGAACTCGGCACGCCCGATGCGCAGCTTTTTCCCATCCACGACGCCTTCGAGGCCTTCTCCCGCCACCTGAACCAATTGCTCCACGGCCGGCACCGGGCCGCGCGGCGGAAAAGCACGTGCCAAGGGGTGGGTGGCCCCGGCTTCGAGAGCTGCGGCCAGCTGCCACACTGCCGCGGGTGTCTGCAGCACGGTCTGGTTCACCACGACCGGGTGGCCCGCGGTGAGCGTCCCCGTCTTGTCGAAGACCACGTCCGTGGCGCCCGCCAAACGCTCCAGAGCATCGGGGTTAACCACGAGCACGCCGCGTTGGGCGAGGCGTCGCAAGGACGCGGTGAGGACGGTGGGCACGGCCAGCGACAAGGCGCAGGGGCAGGCCACCACCAGCACGGCGATGACGCTAGGCACCAGACGATGCGGGTCCACCCAAGCCCAAACGAGTGCCACCACCACGGCCAGCGCCAGCAAGGCACCAAGGAAGCGGCTCGCCAAGCGGTCCGCACGGCTGGCCATGGCCGGCCGCCCGGATTGCGCGCGGTCGATGAGACGAACCAGCGCGGAGAGTGTCGTGCCGTCGCCGACGGCAGTGACGCGACACTCCACAGCTTCGCCGGCGTTCAGGCTTCCCGCCAGTACGGTGCTGCCAATGGGCTTCGGTACCGGGACAGATTCGCCGGTCACCAAAGATTCGTCGGCGCGGGTGGGGCCACTGCTGACGATGGCGTCCGCCGGAAACGCTTCGCCTCCCGGAACCATCACCACATCGCCGGGCTGAAGGGTCTCCGCCGGGACCGGTTCGAAGCCGTCTGCGGTACGTTTACGCGCCGCCGCGGGCAAGAGGCGCAACAGTGCCTCGGTGGTGCTGCCCGCCGCGTGGCGTACGCCCATCTCCGCGAAGCGCGCCACCAGAAGCAGGAACACGAACATGACGACCGAGTCGAACCACACCTCGCTGGCGCCGGTGAGTGCTTGCCAGGCACTGCCGAAGAAGGCCACGAGGATCGCGAGACTCACCGTGACATCCATGCCGATCTCGCCTGCGCGCAGGGAGCGTACGGCGCCGCGAAGGAACGGGCTGCCGGCGTAGAAGGCCACGGGTACCGTGATGAGCAGGCTGACGAGTTGGAAGAAGCGCCGCGTTACCGGGTCCATGCCGTCGAAGGCACCTGCGTAGAGCGCCAGCGCGAACATCATCACCTGCATCATGCCTAGCCCGGCGACTGCCAGACGGCGGAGCAGTGCGGCCCTTTCGCGGCGCGCGAGGCTGTGCGTGTCCACTTCACCGAGCACATGCGGGCGAAAGCCCACGGCATCGATGGCTCGCAAGATGGCAGCGAGGCTCGTGCGGGCGGGGTCGAAGCGCACCGTCACCCGTGCCGTGGCGGGATTGGCGGTGGCCGTGCAGATGCCGGGCAATTGCCCGAGACGTTTTTCCACGAGCCAGGTACAGGCAGCGCAGGAAACGCCTTCCAGCAGCAGATGGGCACCGAGTTCGCCGTTCGGAGCGGCTTGTGTCCACCGGGCCTGAACGGCGGGCGCTTCGTAATGGCTGTAAGGGTCGGTGCGCCTTGCGACGCCGCGCGGTGCAGGCGCGGAGCGGAAGCGGTAATAGTCCGCAAGGCCAGCGTCGCGAATGGCTTCGGCCGCCGCAGCGCAACCGGCGCAGCAGACTTCCTCCCGGCGGTCGCCGAAGGCTACGCGGAAAGTGGTGCCCGACGGAACGGGTTCGCCGCAGTGGTAACAGTCAGCCACGCGCAACCGGTTCGACACGCTCCACCGGTGGGTCGGCGCCGTGCGTTGCCGCCCACACGGTCCAGACGCCGGCACACAAGGCGAGGAACGGAATGACGATGACCAGCCACACCATGCCTTCGCGGTACCAAGGGCGAACGGAAGCGGTAGTTGCAGTGTTCATGCGGGGTTCCGTGAGACTTCAGGGCGCAATGAAGCGCGATTTTTCCGTGATGGTACTGCGGCTGCCTTCCTGCTGCTGCAGTATGAACTGCACTGGACGCGAGCCGTGAGCCGTGTTGCCAGGTGCGCGCAGGCGCACCGGAATGGAAGCCACCTCGCCGGGGCCTGCCTCCAACTTGGCACCAGTGGTGTCCACCGTCAGGCCATCCAGCCCTTTCACTTCCAGCGTGTAATGGTGTGTGGCTGCGTCCTTGTTCATGACCCGCAATTCGTAGGCGTTCTCGAACCACTGCGTGCCGCTGGCGTCCTGAATTTCGCGGTAAAGAGTGGTGCGGTCGCGCAGCACGTCCATGGCCAGAGGCTTGCGCAGCCCCAGCGAGACGACAAAGGCCACGCAAAGTACGGTGAGAATGCTGGCGTAGACGATGACCCGCGGGCGGAGGAGTTTCGTGGCTTTCCCATCGAGCGCGTGCTGGGTGGTGTAGCGGATGAGACCGCGCGGGCTTTGCATCTGATCCATGACGCTGTCGCAGGCGTCGATGCAGGCGGCGCAGGCGATGCATTCGTACTGCAGCCCCTCACGAATGTCGATGCCGGTGGGGCAGACCTGAACGCAGGCCTTGCAGTCGATGCAGTCGCCTTGTCCGCGGCTGCGCGGGTCCGTGCCGCGCGGGCGGCTGCCACGTGGTTCGCCGCGGCGCGCGTCGTAGGTGATGACCAATGTGTCCTTGTCGAACATGGCGCTCTGGAAGCGCGCGTAAGGGCACATGTATTTGCAGACCTGTTCGCGCATGTAACCGGCATTGCCATAAGTGGCGAAACCGTAGAACAGGCTCCAGAAGGTTTCCCACGGTCCAAGTTGGAAAGCCACAGCACTGGGAAGCAGGGTGCGGATGGGCGTGAAAAACCCGACGAAAGTAATGCCTGTCCACAAGGCGAAGGTGAGCCAGACGAACTGCTTGCCACCCTTGCGCAGGATCTTCTCGACGGACCAGGGGGCGCGGTCGAGCTTCAAGCGGCGGGCACGGTCTCCCTCGATGGCGCGCTCCATCCACAAGAAGACTTCGGTCCACACGGTTTGCGGGCAGGCATAGCCGCACCACAGTCGCCCCGCCATCGCCGTGCTGAAAAACAGCGTGAGACCGGCAATGACCAGCAGCAGCGTGAGGAAGATGAAGTCCTGCGGCCACATGACCAGGCCGAACAAATGGAACTGGCGGGCGGGCAGGTCGAACAGCACCGCCTGACGTCCGTTCCAGTTCACCCAGGGAAGCAAGTAGTACAACCCGAGCAGGGCAAAGACCGCTGCCGTGCGCAGGCGGGCGAAACGCCCTTGCACTTCGCGCGGATAAATCTTGCGGTGCTTGGCGTAGTAGCTGTCGGCCGGGGCGGAGTCTTGCAGTTGAGTCATTGTGGTTCGTCGGCGCGGCGGCGCAGCGTGGAGCTCAGGTACAAGGTAGTGCCGCTGGCGCTGGCGGTAATGCCCCAAAAAAAGAAGAAGCCGAGCCCGTAGCCGGCCAAACGCCCTCCCAGCAGCGGGCCAGGCAGGGCGCAGGCTTCAAGGGCCAGTGGGTCCACCCAGACGAACATGAACATGGTGGCCATGCCGGCCGCCAGAAACGACGGCCAGAGGACCATGGCAAGGTTGCGACCTACCGGGGACCAGTGGGCTGGTGCGGGTTCCGGCAGGTCGTCGCCCGCATCCTCAGCCTCAGTGGGCAGTGGTGCCTGCGGTGTCGGTCGTTTCATGGGCGCCCCCCTCCGGCGATTCGGTCGCTTCGTGCTCTTCGGTCTCTTCGTCCGCAGCACCCGAGAGGTTCAACACGTAGGCCGTCAGCAACTTGACGCGAGTCGCCCCGAGTTTGTCGGCGTGTGCCGGCATCTGGTTGTTGCGCCCTTTGGCCACCGTCTCGCGGATGGTTTCGATGCTGCCACCATACAACCAGATGTTGTCCGTGAGATTCGGTGCGCCCAGAGCGATATTGCCGCGACCGTCCGCGCCATGACAAGCCGCGCAGAACGTGGCGAATTTCTCCGCACCTGCGGTCGCTGCGGCATTGCCCGGGTGGCCGGAAAGTGTCTGTACGTAATTGCTGACCTGCTCGACGCCTTCGGCACCGATGACGCCCTCCCAGGCCGGCATGGCTGCCACGCGACCTGCGGTGATCGTGGTGTTGATGGCGGCAGAATCGCCCCCGTGCAACCAGTCTGCGTCCGTCAGGTTCGGGAAGCCCTTGCTGCCGTGCGCGTCCGTGCCATGGCACGCGGCGCAGTTGTTGGCGAACAGATTGCGTGCGGTGCGCATGGCGGCATCGTCATGGCGCAGCGTGTGCAGGCTCATGTGGTCGTACTGGGCGAGCTGCGCGTCGCTGCGCAACCGCGCTTTGGCGACATCGGCCGCCCAGCTGCTTTCCTGGGTCCAACCCAGACGGCCGGCGAAGTTGCCAAGGCCAGGGTAGAAAGCCAGGTAGCCCAAGCCGAAGACGACGGAAAGGTAGAAGCCCCACAGCCACCAGCGCGGCAACGGGTTGTTGTATTCGCGCAGGTCTCCGTCCCAGGTGTGGCCGGTGGTTTCTTCCGAAGGGCCTTTCTCGCCTGGCTTCTTGCGGGAGGTGGTCCACAGCAACCACAGCGCACCGGCGATATTGACGAACGTCAGGATGACGACCCAGTTGCTCCAGAAACCGCTCATTGCCCTTCCTCCTGACGCGCAGGCGCGTCTTCTTCCAGCGGGAGCCGTGACAGCGCCTCGAAGTCGCGTTCGCGACGGCGGCTGTAGGCCCACACGACGGTACCCACGAAGGCCAGCATGGCGAGTGCCGTGCTGATGCCCGAGAAAAGTCCGGTCATGGTGTCAGCGCTCCCAGGTCTTCGAGGCGATGCCCAGACCCTGCAGGTAAGCGATGAGCGCATCCTGCTCGGTCTTGCCGGCTACTTCAGCGGGGGCAGCGGCAATCTGCTCGGCGGTGTAGGGCACGCCCACGCGCTGCAAAGCCTTCATCGAAGCGGCGATGTCCGCACCGTCCAGCTGGTTTTCCGCCAGCCAGGGGTAGCCCGGCATGTTCGACTCGGGAACCACGTCCCGCGGGTTGTTCAGGTGCACGCGGTGCCATTCGTCCGAGTAACGGCCACCGACGCGGGCCAGGTCCGGCCCCGTGCGCTTCGAGCCGAACTGGAAGGGGTGGTCGTAGACCGACTCGCCCGCGACGGAGTAGTGACCGTAGCGCTCCGTTTCGGCCAGCAGCGGCCGGATCATCTGGGAGTGGCAGTTGTAGCAGCCCTCGCGCCGATAGATGTCGCGGCCGGCCACTTCGAGCGCGGTGCCGGGTTGCACGCCCGGTGCCGGCTTCGTGACGATGCCTTCGGCATAGAGGGGCACGATCTCGACGAGACCGCCGATGCTGATGACGATGGCTACCAGCACACCCATCAGGCCGATGCGGCGTTCGATCAGGTCATGGTTCATGGTTTTGTTCCTTGTCCTGCAGGGTGTTCAGTGGGCAGCCGGCGCAAGAACCGGCACGTCCGGGCCGCGCTTCACGCTGCTGACCGTCTTCCAGACGTTCCAGGCCATCAGGAACATGCCGCCCAGCACCATCGTGCCGCCCAGCACGCGTACCGCGTAGTACGGGTACGTGGCCTTCAGTGCTTCCACGAAGGTGTAGGTGAGCGTTCCATCGGCGTTGACGGCACGCCACATCAGGCCCTGCATGAGGCCGGCGATCCACATGGCCGCCACGTACAGCACGATGCCGATGGTGGTGGTCCAGAAGTGGATGTCGATGGCCTTGATGCTGTACATGCGGTCCAGGCCGTAGAGGCGCGGGATGAGCGCATACAACGAGCCGACGGAGATCATGGCCACCCAACCAAGGGCACCGGAGTGCACGTGGCCGATGGTCCAGTCCGTGTAGTGGGACAGGGCATTGACGCTCTTGATGGACATCATCGGGCCCTCGAAGGTCGACATGCCGTAGAACGACAGCGAGACCACGAGGAACTTCAGGATGGGGTCGGTGCGGAGCTTGTGCCACGCGCCCGAGAGCGTCATCACGCCGTTGATCATGCCGCCCCAGCTGGGCGCGATGAGCATGAGGCTGAACACCATGCCAAGCGACTGCACCCAGTCCGGCAGGGAGGTGTAGATGAGGTGGTGCGGGCCAGCCCACATGTACAGGGAGATGAGGGCCCAGAAGTGCACCACCGACAGACGGTAGCTGAACACCGGGCGACCGGCCTGCTTCGGGATGAAGTAGTACATCATTCCGAGGAAGCCCGCAGTGAGGAAGAAGCCTACGGCGTTATGACCGTACCACCACTGGATCATGGCATCGACCACGCCGGGGTAGGCACTGTAGGAACGGAAAAGCGTGGCGGGCATCTCGGCGCTGTTGACGAGATGCAGCACCGCGATGGTGAGAATGAAGGCGGCGAAGAACCAGTTGGCGACGTAGATATGCTGGACGCGACGCTTGGCCAGCGTGCCGAAGAACACCACGGCGTAGGCCACCCACACGATGGTGATGAGGATGTCGATGGGCCATTCGAGTTCGGCGTATTCCTTGCCGCTGGTGATGCCCAGCGGCAGGGTGATGGCCGCGGCGAGAATGACGGCCTGCCAGCCCCAGAACGTGAACCCTGCCAGCTTGTCCGCGAACAGGCGCACGTGACAAGTGCGCTGGACGATGTAGTAGCTGGTGGCAAAAAGTGCGGAACCGCCGAACGCGAAAATGACTGCGTTGGTGTGCAGCGGGCGCAACCGGGAGTACGTCAACCAGGGGATGTCGAAATTCAGTGCCGGCCAAAGGAGTTGGGCGGCGATGATGACCCCGACCAGCATGCCGACGATGCCCCAGACCACGGTCATCAGGGCGAACTGCCTGACCACGCGGTCGTTGTAGTGTTCGGTTTGCTGCATGGTTCCAGCCTCGGTTTTTCTTGGTGCCTGCGGTGATGTGCAGGGATGGCGTCAATGGTAGGGAGAGCCCTGATGGCTATGAATAGGTACAACCCGCCGGCAACCTGCGGTTTTCGCGGAATTTGCTGGGTAAATCGTGCGAAAATGAAGTTGCCCAAGAGTTGTACGGGACGGTTGGTCAGGCTGTGCGCCCGCCAACGTAGCCAACGGAAGATGCCGCGAAGATGAAAGCCTCCGAATTCAAGAGCCGCGCGAAGCGCCTGCTCCAGTCCCGCCGCCTGGTCGTGAAGGTGGGTTCCGCCTTGCTGGTGGATAGCCGCAATGGCCGCATCAACCGGCAGTGGCTGGAGGCCTTGGCAGACGATTTGCTGGCTGCTCGCGAGCGTGGAGCGCAGGTCATCCTGGTGTCTTCCGGTGCCATTGCACTCGGACGCCGCCAGCTCGGACTGCCGGCGGGCAAACTGCGCCTCGAGGAGAGCCAAGCCGCCGCTGCGGTCGGCCAGATTCGTCTGGCGCACGCGTGGAAGGAAGTACTGGAAAGCCGCGGTCTGCAGGTGGCGCAGCTGTTGCTGACGCTGGATGACACCGAACAACGTCGCCGCTACCTGAACGCGCGCCGCACGCTCGATACGCTCTTGTCACTGGGCGCCATTCCGGTCATCAACGAGAACGACACCGTCGCCACCGCGGAAATCCGCTACGGCGACAACGACCGTCTCGCGGCCCGCGTGGCACAGATGGCCAGTGCGGACTGTCTCATGCTCCTGTCGGATATCGACGGCCTCTACACGGCGGACCCCGGCAAGGACCCGACAGCAACCTTCATTCCTGAAGTTCGTGAAATCACGGCGGAAATCGAGGCGATGGCCACGGGCCCCACGTCCGGCGTCGGTTCCGGCGGCATGGCCACCAAAGTGGCTGCGGCGCGCATTGCCGTCGAGGCAGGCTGTGCCATGTGCGTGGCCAGTGGGCATGTGGACAACCCGTTGCATGCCGTTGCCACCGGCACGCGTTGCACCTGGTTCCTGCCGACCACCACGCCGCGGGCGGCGCGCAAGCAGTGGATTGCCGGGGCCTTGCAGCCCGCCGGCAAGGTGGCGGTGGATGCCGGTGCCGCAGCGGCGCTGGCGCGCGGCAAGAGCTTGCTGCCGGCGGGGGTGCTGGCGGTGGCCGGGCGCTTCGAGCGCGGTGATGCGGTGAGCATTCTCGACCCGGAGGGACGCGAAATTGCGCGCGGCATCGCCGCCTATTCGGCGGCGGACGCCCTGCGTATTCGTGGTCGCAAGAGCGCGGACATCGAGAGCCTCGTCGGTTTCCGGGGGCGCGAGGAACTGGTGCATCGCGACGACTTGGTGATGCTCACTCCGGCAGCGCGCGGCAAGGGAGCATGACGATGGCGGGCAACGAAGCTGCCAGCGTGGTTTCGGCGTCGGGCGTGGACGAAGCCACGGCCTTGGTCGCGCGGTTGGGTGCGGCGGCGCGTGCGGCGCTGCCGTTCCTGGCTGCTGCCTCTACGGAACAAAAGAACCGGGCACTCTTCGCGGCGGCTGCTGCCATGCGTGCTGGTGCGGCCGATATTCTCGCGGCCAACTCGCAGGACCTGGACGCCGCTCGCGCGGCTGGGCTTTCGCCCGCCATGCTCGACCGTCTCGCACTCGACGCGAAGCGGCTCGAGGGAATCGCGCAGGGGCTGGAGCAGGTTGCTGCCTTGCCGGACCCGGTGGGCGCTGTTACCGGCGAATGGACGCGCCCTAACGGTTTGCACTTCCAGCGGGTGCGCGTGCCACTAGGCGTCATCGCCATCATCTACGAAAGCCGCCCGAATGTGACGGTGGATGCCGGAGCGTTGTGCCTGAAGAGCGGCAACGCTGCCATCTTGCGTGGTGGCAGTGAAAGCCTGAATTCCTCCAAGGCTCTGCACGCTTGTCTCGTGAAGGGGCTGGTAGCAGAGGGTCTTCCGGAAGCCGCGGTGCAATTGGTGCCGACGCGCGATCGCGCCGTGGTCGGGGCGCTGCTGGCTGCCCGTGGGGTCATCGACGTGGTGGTGCCGCGCGGTGGCAAGGGCTTGGTGGCGCGTGTGCAGCAGGAAGCGCGTGTGCCGGTCATCGGCCATCTCGATGGCATCTGCCATGTGTACGTGCATGCCGCTGCGGACGCTGCGATGGCGCGCGAGGTGGTGCTGAACGCCAAGCTGCGCCGCACGGGTGTCTGCGGTTCGGCGGAGACATTGCTGATTGATGCCGCCTGGCCGGCGGCGGAGCGCCAGGCCTTGTTACGGGCACTGCTCGACGCTGGCTGCGAAGTGCGTGGCGATGCCGTGTGCCAGCAGGCAGACGCTCGCGTGGTGGCCGCTACGGCTGAGGATTTCGGCCAAGAGTTTCTGGCGCCCATCATCGCCGCTCGAGTCGTGGATGGGCTGGACGAGGCGGTGGGTCATATCCGCGAGAAGGGCTCCGGGCACACCGAAAGCATCATCACGGCAGATGCAGCCGCTGCCGAGCGTTTCCTTGCGTTGGTGGACAGCGCCATCGTGTTGCACAACGCTTCCACGCAGTTCGCGGATGGCGGCGAGTTTGGCTTCGGGGCGGAAATCGGCATTTCCACCGATCGCTTTCACGCTCGCGGCCCGGTGGGCGTGGAGCAGCTCACCAGTTACAAGTACGTGGTTCGCGGCACTGGGCAGACGCGCCCGGTGTAAAGAGTCGCGAGCAAGCTCGCTCCCACAAACCACCTGTTTCCAGCAAGGTATTGTTGTGGAAGGGAGCTCGCTCGCGACTCTTATCGCGGAGCGCCGCCGGCGAGCGAATAGGCGGCTGCTCGCCCAGCCTCGCGGCACGCTTCGGCCACACTCCGGCTGCGAATGCCGCGTACGCACACGAAAAGCCAGCCTTCGGCTGCGGGCAGTTGTGACAGGTCCTGCAGCAGGGCCGCTATCGGCAGGTGGTGGTGGGGCACTGACAGCGGGTTCGCCGCCGCCTCTTCGGCATCCCGAACATCCACGACGCAAAGACCACGTGCTTGAGCCTCGG
>JBEGRA010000444.1:0-9362 GCA_041180705.1 Pseudomonadota bacterium
GGTCTTCACCAACCCGCGGTTGGCGGGCGTGTCGATGACGACGCGGCTGTGACCGATACGGCGCAGACCGAGACCGTGGACGGACTGGCGGATGTTCGCCAGCTGGCCATGGATGCTGCGCTTCAGGGTGACCTTGATCTTGGGCGTGCTCATGTTCGCTACTCCTGGTCCTCGTTGAGGCCTGCCGTGAGGCAGTCTCAGCCGAGGATCTCCTCGACCGACTTGCCACGCTTGGCAGCAATCTCGCCGGGCGACTGGACGCGCTGGAGCGCGTCGAAAGTGGCACGGACGACGTTGATGGCGTTGCGCGAGCCGTAGCTCTTGGCGAGCACGTTGCGCACACCGGCGCACTCGAACACGGCGCGCATGCCGCCGCCGGCGATGACGCCCGTACCGCCCGAAGCAGGCTGCATGTACACGCGCGTGGTGCCATGACGGCCCTTCACGGCGTAGTGCAGGCTGTCTTCGCGCAGGGGCACGTTGACCATGTTCTTGCGAGCCGCCTGCATCGCCTTCGCGATGGCCGTCGGAACTTCGCGGGCCTTGCCGTAGCCGAAGCCCACGCGACCCGCGCCGTCGCCGACGACGGTCAGTGCGGTGAAGCTGAACTGACGACCGCCCTTGACGGTCTTCGAGGTGCGGTTCACGGCAACCAGCTTCTCGATCATGTCGTCAGCTGGTGCAGCCTTTTCAACCCTAGCCATGTTCAATCCTTTTGCGTCACGCTGGGACGGGGCCTAACCCCCGCCCGGTCGTTACCGGAATCTTTTAGAACTCGAGGCCCGCTTCACGCGCGGCATCCGCCAGCGCCTTGATGCGGCCGTGGTACAGGAAACCCGAGCGGTCGAAAGCAACCTGGCTAACGCCGGCAGCCTTGGCACGTTCGGCAATCGCCTTGCCCACCGCAGCAGCGGCGGCAACGTTGCCAGTACCCTCGAGATCCTTGGCGATGTCGCCCTGGACGGTGGAGGCCGTGGCCAACACCTTGCCGCCTTCGGCCGCAATGACCTGAGCGTAGATGTGCCGCGGGGTGCGGTGCACCGTGAGGCGGGCAACCTCCAGCTCCTTGATCTTGGCGCGGGTACGAACCGCGCGACGGAGCCGAATGCCCTTCTTGTCGATGATTTTCTTCATGGCGCCTTACTTCTTCTTGGCTTCCTTGAGCTCGATGCGCTCACCCGAGTAGCGCACGCCCTTGCCCTTGTAGGGCTCCGGGGCGCGATATGCGCGAATCTCGGCGGCCACCTGGCCCACCTGCTGGCGGTTGATACCCTTGACCAGGATCTCCGTCTGAGTCGGAGTCGCGATCTCGATGCCTTCCGGCACCGGGTACACCACCGGGTGGGAGAAGCCGAGCGTCAGGTTCAGGGACTTGCCCTGAACTGCCGCACGGTAGCCCACGCCCACGAGTTCAAGCTTGCGCTCGAAACCCTTGGTGACGCCCTCGACCATATTGGCGAGGTGCGCACGCGTGCTGCCAGCCTTGGCTGCCTGAGCGGCAGCCCCTTCGGCCAGCTTGACGTTGATGGCCTTGTCGGCCTGCTCCACCAACACGCCTTCGGCGAGGGGGAGCGAGAGGGTGCCCTTGGCACCCTTGACCGTCACCGTGCCGGCATCGACCGTAATGGTCACGCCCTGAGGCAGGTTGACGGGCTTCTTGGCTACGCGGGACATGGTCTGTATTCCCTGCTGGAATTAGCTGACAACGCAGAGGACTTCGCCACCGAAACCACCGGCGCGAGCCTGGCGGTCCGTCATGACGCCCTGGGACGTCGAGACGATGGCGACACCGAGACCACCCAGCACCTTGGGCAGCGCATCCTTGCCGCGGTAGGCACGAAGCCCCGGGCGGGAAACGCGCTCGAGGCGCTCGATGACCGGACGGCCATGGTGGTACTTCAGCTGCACCGACAGCACCGACTTGGCGCCCTGCGCCTCGACGGTGTACGAGGCGATGTAGCCTTCGTCCGCCAGCACCTTCGCGATGGCGTTCTTGAGGTTGGATGCGCCGCACTTCACTTCGGCATGCCCCGCGGACTGCGCGTTGCGGATGCGGGTGAGGAAGTCGGCAATGGGATCGGTCATGCTCATCTTAAGCGCTCCTTACCAGCTCGCCTTGCCGAGGCCGGGGATCTCGCCCCGCATCGTGGCTTCACGCAGCTTGGTACGGCCGAGGCCGAACTTGCGGTAAACACCGCGCGGGCGGCCCGTGATGGCGCAGCGGTTACGCTGGCGGCTCGGGCTGCTGTCACGCGGCAGCTTCGCCAGAGCAACGACGGCGGCAGCCTTCGCGTCCGGGTCGGCAGTCTGGTCGGCGATCAATGCCTTCAGCTTCCCGCGCTGCGCGGCGTGCTTCTTGGCAAGGGCGAGGCGCTTCTTTTCGCGCATCAGCATGCTGGTCTTGGCCATTTTTTCAGCGCCTCACTTGCGGAACGGGAAATTGAACGCCTCGAGCAGCGCACGGCCGGACTTGTCGTCCATGGCGGTCGTGGTGATCGTGATGTCCATGCCGCGGATCTTGTCGACCTGGTCGTACTGGATCTCGGGGAAGATGATCTGTTCCTTCACGCCGAAATTGTAGTTGCCGCGGCCGTCGAACGAGCGGGGGCTCACACCACGGAAGTCGCGGATGCGAGGCATCGCGATCGTGATGAGGCGGTCCAGGAACTCGTACATGCGCTCGCCACGCAGGGTGACGCGGGCGCCGATGGCCAGGCCCTCACGCAGCTTGAACGAGGCGATGGCCTTGCGGGCCTTCGTCGTCTGGGGCTTCTGGCCCGTCAGCTTGGTGAGGTCCGCCACGGCGTTTTCCAGCAGCTTCTTGTCGCTGACGGCATCGCCCACGCCCATGTTGACCGTGATCTTCTCGATGCGCGGCACCTGCATGGGATTGCTCAGACCCAGCGTCTGCTGGAGCTGGGCTTGCAGCGTTTCGGTGTAATGTTTCTTGAGTCGGCTCATTTCAGTTTCCCCGTGGCCGTCAGGCGTCCACGACTTCGCCGTTGGACTTGAAGACGCGAACCTTGCGGCCGTCCGCCAGGACCTTGAAGCCCACGCGATCCGCCTTGCCCGTCGCCGGGTTCAGCAGGCCGACGTTGGACACCGCGATCGGCGCCTCACGCTGGAGGATCCCGCCGGCCTGGTTGGCCTGCGGGTTCGGCTTCTGGTGCTTCTTCACCATGTTCACATTCTCGACCAGCAGCTTGTCGTCCGCCTGTACGCGGATGACGGTGCCCTGGCGGCCCTTGTCGCGACCGGTCGTCACAACGACCTTGTCGCCCTTGCGGATCTTGTTCATTGCCGTTTCCTGCCTTGTGCCTTACAGCACTTCGGGAGCGAGCGAAATGATCTTCATGAACTGCGCGGTACGCAGTTCGCGAGTCACTGGCCCGAAGATGCGGGTGCCGATGGGCTCGAGCTTGCTCGACAGCAGCACGGCCGCGTTCCCGTCGAAGCGGATGAGCGAGCCGTCCGCGCGACGCACGCCGGCGCGGGTGCGCACGACCACGGCGTCGTAGACTTCGCCCTTCTTCACCTTGCCACGGGGGATGGCGTCCTTGACGGACACCTTGATGACGTCGCCGACCGAGGCATAACGGCGCTTGGAGCCACCGAGCACCTTGATGCACATCAGGCTGCGGGCGCCGCTGTTGTCTGCTGCGGCGAGCAGGCTACGCGTCTGGATCATTTCAGGCTCCCTGTTCAGCCAGCCGGCTTGACGACCCGCACGAGGCGCCAGTTCTTGCGGCGCGACAGCGGGCGGCATTCCGCGATGGCGACCAGGTCGCCCTCACGGCATTCATTGTTCTCGTCGTGAGCGAGCACCTTGGTGGTACGACGCACGTACTTGCCGTACGTGGCGTGCTTCACCAGGCGGTCGATGGCGACGGCGATGGTCTTGTCCATCTTGTTGCTGACGACACGGCCGGTCAGTTCGTGGCCGGCGGTCGCGGTGTTCTCGGCGGTCATCAGGCTTCACTCCCGGCGCGCTTCTTCTCGGTCAGCACCGTCTTCACCTTGGCAATGTTCTTGCGAACCTTGCTGATCTGGTCGGGCTTGCCAGCCTGGCCGGCGGCACGCGCCATGCGCAGGTTGAACTGCTCGCGGCGGAGATTCAGGAGTTCTTCCTGCAGTCCGGCCACGTCCTTCTCGCGGAGATCCTTCGCTTCCATTACCGTCACCTCAGCGCACAGTGCGCTTGACGAAGATGGTCGGGAGCGAGAGCTTCGCCGACGCCAGGCGGAAAGCCTCGCGTGCAGTGGCCTCAGGCACACCTTCCATCTCGAACAGAATCTTGCCGGGCAGCACCTTGGCCACCCAGTACTCAACGTTGCCCTTACCGGAGCCCATTCGGACTTCGAGGGGCTTCGCCGTGACCGGCACGTCCGGGAACACGCGGATCCAGATCTGGCCGCCGCGCTTGACGTGACGCGTCATGGCACGACGGGCAGCCTCGATCTCGCGGCTGGTCATACGACCGCGGGCAGTGCACTTCAGGGCAAATTCGCCGAAGGACACGGTGCTGCCGCGGTGTGCGGTGCCGCTGCAGTTACCCTTGAACTGCTTGCGGAACTTGGTTCGCTTTGGGCTCATCATGATGAGTTACTCCGCTCAGGCAGCCGGCTGCGCGTCCGGGGACGGCGCGGCATCGGCAGAACCCTGGGCTTCGTCGAACGAGTCCTTGAAGACTTCGCCCTTGAAGATCCAGACCTTGATGCCGATGACGCCGTACGTGGTACGGGCTTCGGCGAGGCCGTAATCGATGTCCGCACGGAAGGTGTGCAGGGGAATGCGACCTTCGCGGTACCACTCCGTACGGGCGATTTCCGCACCGTTCAGACGGCCGCTCGAGCGGATCTTGATGCCGAGGGCACCACTGCGCATGGTGTTCTGCACGGCGCGCTTCATGGCGCGGCGGAACATGACACGCTTTTCGATCTGCTGGGCGATACCCTCGGCCACCAGCTGGCTGTCCAGCTCGGGCTTGCGGATTTCGCCGATGTTGATGCGCACGTCCTGGACGGCCATCTTCAGGATCTTGGCGGTCTCGACACGGAGCTTCTCGATGTCCTCGCCCTTCTTGCCGATCACCATGCCCGGACGCGCGGTCAGGATGGTGATGTTGGCACGGCGAGCGGCACGCTCGATGTTGATACGGCTGACCGACGCTTCCACGAGCTTGCGCTTCAGGTGGTCGCGAACGAGGAAGTCCGTGTAGACGTTCGACGCGTAGGACTTCGAACCGGCGTACCAGCGCGAGGACCACTCACGCGTGATGCCGAGACGAATGCCGACTGGATTGACTTTCTGGCCCATCGTTGCTGCCTTGCGTCCTTACCGTGCCTTGTCGGCGACGGTGACCATGATGTGGCTGTTGCGCTTCGTGATGCGGTTGCCGCGGCCCTTGGCACGCGCATGGAACCGCTTCAGAACCGGCGCCTCGCCGATGTCGATGGCCGACAGCGACAGGTCGTCGATGTCCGCGCCCGCGTTGTGCTCGGCGTTGGCGATAGCCGACGAGAGCACCTTGTAGATGAGCGCAGCGCCCTTCTTGGGGCTGAACTTCAGGATATTGAGCGCCTGGCCGACCGGCTTGCCACGGACCATGTCCGCGACGAGACGGCACTTCTGCGGCGAGATGCGCGCGTTGCTGAGCTTTGCCTTGACTTGCATGACGCTTACACCGAACCCTTGCGATCACCGCCATGCGACTTGAAAGTGCGCGTGGGGGCAAATTCGCCGAGCTTGTGACCAACCATGTTCTCGGAAACGAGCACGGGCAGGTGCTGGCGGCCGTTGTGCACGGCGATCGTCAGACCGACCATCTCGGGAAGAACGACGGAGCGGCGCGACCAGGTCTTGATCGGGCGGCGGTCGTTCTTCTCGGCAGCCGTCTGGACCTTCTTGGCCAGGTGGTGGTCCACGAAGGGACCCTTCTTGAGTGAACGGGGCACTGTCGTTTCCTCTTACTTCTTGCGCCGCTGGACGATGGAAGAATCCGTGCGCTTGTTGCTGCGCGTCTTCTTGCCCTTCGTCTGCCAGCCCCAGGGAGAGACCGGGTGCGGGTTACCCTGACCGGACTTGCCTTCACCACCACCGTGCGGGTGGTCGACCGGGTTCATGACGACGCCGCGGACGGTCGGGCGGATGCCCTTCCAGCGCTTGGCACCGGCCTTGCCGAACTGGCGGAGGTTGTGCTCGCCGTTGCCGACTTCACCGATGGTGGCGCGGCAGTCGATGTGCACGCGACGAATTTCGCCGGACTTCAGGCGAAGCAGAGCGGTGCCGCCTTCGCGGGCCGCCAACTGTGCCGACGTGCCAGCCGAACGCGCGATCTGACCGCCCTTGCCAGGCTTCAGTTCGATGTTGTGCACCGTGCTGCCGACCGGGATGTGGCGGAGCGACATGGCATTGCCGGCCTTGATGGGGGCTTCCGCACCCGAGGCCAGTTCGTCGCCGGGCTTCACGCCGGCCGGAGCCAGAATGTAGCGGCGCTCGCCGTCACGATAGAGCAGCAGCGCAATGTGCGCCGAGCGGTTCGGGTCGTACTCGACGCGCTCGACGGTGGCAGCAACGCCATCCTTGTCACGCTTGAAGTCGATGATACGGTACTTGTGCTTGTGCCCACCGCCCTTGTGGCGGGTCGTCAGGCGACCGCTGCTGTTGCGGGCGCCCGTCGAGTTCTGGCTCACCGTCAACGACGGCAGCGAGCCGCCCTTGAACAGGTGCGAGCGGTCCGGCTTCACGACGAATCGCGTGCCGGGCGAAGTGGGCTTCATCTTGATGAGTGCCATGGGATGCTGCCTCAGGCCTGCTCGGCGCCGCCGAAGTCGATCGTCTGCCCGGCAGCCAGGCTGACGTACGCCTTCTTCGTGTCGCTACGACGGCCGGCGAAACGGCCGAACCGCTTCTCCTTGCCGCTCTGGTTGACCACGTTCACGGACGCCACTTTGACGTTGAACATGAATTCCACCGCAGCCTTGATTTCAGGCTTGGTGGCATCCGGGAGGACCTTGAACACGTACTGGTTCGAAGCTGCTGCACGAGCGCTCTTTTCAGAGACGTGCGGCGCCACCAGCAGGTTGATCAGGCGTTCCTTGCTGACGTTGAGGTTGCTCATGCCAGCTTCTCCTCGAGCATCTTGAGCGCGCCAACCGTGACGAGCACCTTTTCATGGCGCGCGAGGGTGACGGGATCCAGGGCCGCTACCGTCGCGACCTGCACATGGGGCAGATTGCGGGCAGCGAGGAACAGCTTCTCTTCGAAGGCCTCGACGATGACCAGCACGTCGTGCAGGGCAAGCGCGTTGAGGTGAGCGACGAGCAGCTTCGTCTTGGGGCTTTCCAGCTCCACCGACTCGGTGACCACCAGACGGTCGGCGCGGACCAGCTCGGAGAGCATGGACTTGATGGCGCCGCGGTACATCTTGCGGTTGACCTTCTGGGAGAAGTCGCGGGGGCGCGCCGCAAAGGCACGACCGCCACCCACCCAGATGGGGGAACGGATGGAACCGGCGCGGGCGCTGCCCGTGCCCTTCTGGTTCCAGGGCTTGCGACCGCCACCGCTGACTTCGGCGCGGGTCTTCTGCGCCTTGGTGCCGGCACGGCCAGCGTTGCGATAGGCGACGAGCACCTGGTGAACCAGGGACTCGTTGAACTCGCGACCGAAGGTCGCGTCGTCCACTTGCACCTCGGAGCCGGAGGCTCCGGAGCCAATGACCTTGAGCTTCATGATGCGTTCCTGGGATTACTTCTTGGTCGCGGCGATGCGCACGCGGCGCGCCTGACCGGCAACCTTCACCGAGGGACGAACGATCACCGTACCGCCTTCGGAGCCGGGGACAGCACCGCGCACCAGGAGAAGGTTGCGCTCGGCGTCCACTTCGACGATCGAGAGGTTTTCGATGGTGACGCGGTCGACACCCATGTGGCCCGACATGCGCTTGCCCTGGAACACACGGCCCGGCGTCTGACGCTGGCCGATGGAACCCGGAGCACGGTGAACCACCGAGGCGCCGTGGGTAGCAGGCATACCAGCGAAGTTGTGACGCTTCATGGTGCCGGCGTAGCCCTTGCCGATGGTGGTGCCGGTGACGTCGACGACCTGGCCGACGGCGAAGAGGTCCACCTTGAGCTCGCTGCCCGACTGCAGGCCTTCACCCTCGGCGGCGCCGAGACGGAATTCCATGCTGCCCTCGCCCGCGGCCGTGCCGGCCTTGGCGAAGTGGCCCTGCTGGGCCTTCGTGACACGGGAGGCACGACGGGTGCCCCAGGTGACCTGGATGGCGCGATAACCGTCCGTCTCGCTGGTCTTCACCTGCGTAACGCGGTTGGGGAGCGCCTCAATCACGGTGACGGGGATGGTTTCACCCGCCGGCGTGAAGATTCGGGTCATGCCGCGCTTGCGGCCTACCAAACCCAGACTCATCTTCCTGTTCCTCGTTAATGAGACAGAACCACTGCCACCGCCCCGCTTGCGCGGACCGGATACCAGGGCACTGCCCTCCACCACACCGACTGCAATTGGCCGGCGCTGAATAAGTTTTCCCGGCCCCGCTAGGCGGCAGCCGGAACCCGTTTCCCTGAGACACCTACCGCGGAAAACCCGCGCGAATGGCGTTTCGCTTCAACGATCTGCGGTGACTTTGGCCGACCTGCCGGCGGTTTCGGCAACTCAGTTGCCGACGGACCGGAAGGGGTACCCGACCAAAGGGCACCGAAGAGCCGCGTACTCTAGGCGAAAGGCCGGGAGTACGCAAGCCCTGTTCGAACTATTTTTATGGTTTCGCTCAGTTCAGCTTGATCTGGACGTCCACGCCGGCCGGCAGCTCGAGCTTCATGAGCGCGTCGACCGTCTTGTCCGTCGGATTCAGGATGTCCATGAGCCGCTTGTGGGTGCGGATCTCGAACTGGTCACGCGCGTCCTTGTCGCCGTGGGGAGCGACGAGCACAGTGAAACGCTCCATCTTCGTGGGCAGCGGCACCGGGCCACGGACAGTGGCGCCCGTGCGCTTCGCGGTCTCGACGATCTCGCGGGCCGAGGTGTCGATGAGACGGTGATCGAATGCCTTCAGGCGGATACGGATGTTCTGGTTAGCCATGTTGACGGGCCCTGGGGCCCTCTCCTGTCGCTTCGGCCTCCCGGGCGGTACGCCCGGGCCTGCCGCCCGTTACCGGCCGAACCCTGTCACCAGGGGCCGGCCGCGGGATGGTTGCTGTGGTTCTTGCCGTTACCGCTGCTTAGGCGATGATCTTGGAGACGACGCCGGCGCCGACGGTCTTGCCGCCTTCACGGATGGCGAAGCGCAGGCCTTCTTCCATCGCGATGGGCGAGATCAGGTCGACGACGAACTTGATGTTGTC
>JBEGRA010000445.1:0-2827 GCA_041180705.1 Pseudomonadota bacterium
GCTTCTGGTGTTCCGCCCAGATGGTGGAGAGCGGGGTGTAGATAGACTCGTGCATCGGCACGGTCTTCACTTCCTCACCCTGGAACACGTGCACCTGCATGATCTCGTTGGTGGCAACGAGAACGCCCGTTTCGGCGTGGTACATGCGGTGGAACAAGTGCATGCGCTTCGGGTCGCAGCCGACCACCTGCGTCTCGATGCGGAAGCGCTCGCCGAGCTTCAGCTCCTGGTAGTAGTTCAGGTGCGTCTCAACGGTGTAGAAGGTGTTGCCGGTGGCGCGGTAAGCCTCGTCGTCGCCCATGTAACGGAAGAACGCGTCCAGCCCGTCGCCGAAGGCGTACAGGTAGGCGGCATCCGTCATGTGGCCGTTGTAGTCGAGCCAGGCGGTGATGACTTCGCCATCCCACAGATGGAGCGGCTTCGATACGTCATCGCCAGGCTGCCAACGCCGGAAAGTCTCGAGCGACTTCTTTTCTTCGCGCGCCAGCACGTTGCCCGAGGCCACGCCGTGCTGCCGGAACAGCTTCATCATGTCCACGAGGATGTCGTTGCGCTTGGCTTCTATCTGCGCCACGGTGCGGCCTTCGGCCTGCGCCTCGCAGCCTTCCACCAAGCGCTTCTCGAGCGCATCGTTCCACTTCGGGAACGCCAGGTCCGTCCACGGCAACTCGAGCGTGGGGTCGAACTGCTTGATGAAGTCGCGCATGCCGCCGGGGCCGCCGGCCACGTGGTACGTCAGGAACGAACCCATGAACGCCCAGCGCATGCCGGCCGAGTAGACGATGGCATCGTCGATGTCGCCGGTGGTGCCGATGTCCTTGTTCAGGATATGCAGCGCCTCGCGCCACAGCGCTTCCTGCAGGCGGTCGCAAATGTACCCGTCGATCTCGCGCTTCAGGCGCAGCACATGCATGCCGATGGCTTCCATGTACTCGCCCGCGCGGTCCATGGCAGCGGCAGACGTCTTCTCGCCGGGCACCGTCTCCACGAGCGGCAGCAGGTACACCGGGTTGAACGGGTGGCCGATGATGACGCGTTCCGGATGACGGCATTCTGATTGCAGTCGCGTGGGCAGGAAGCCCGACGACGACGATGCAATGATCACGTCCGGGCCCGCGACGGCGTCGATGTCGCGGAACAGCTTGATCTTCAGCTCTTCGCGTTCCGGCGCCGCTTCGTGCACGAAGTCCGCCTTCGATGCCATCTCGGCGAGGTCCGTGGTGAAGGTGAGCGTGCCGGGCTTGCCCACCTTCCCGAGCAGACGCGCCATGGACGGCCAGGCCACCGCAATGGCAGCACGCAAGCGCGCCTCCGCTGCGGGCGACACGTCATAGGCAATGACGTCATAGCCACGGATGAGCAGACGCGCGGCCCAACCCGCGCCGATGAGCCCCGTGCCGGCGATGCCGACCGTCTTGATGGCGCCCATGGCTTATGCCCGCGCCGGCATTTCGAGGATGTCGCGCGCTTCGGCCGGCGTGGCGGCCTTCGAGCCGAGCAGCTCAATGATCTTCACGGCCTTCTCGACCAGCGTGCCGTTCGAGGCGAACACGCCCTTCTCCAGGTACAGGTTGTCTTCAAGGCCCACGCGCACATGGCCGCCGAGCATGGCCGACTGCGCCACCGCGCGGAACTGGTTGGAGCCGATGGCGAACGACGCCCAGATGGCGTCCTTCGGCAGCTGGCCCTTCTGGTAGGCCACGGTTTCCGGGTCGAACGGGGCGCCCCAGGGAATGCCGAGGCACAGCTGGAACAGCGGGCGGCCGGAGATGAGGCCTTCGGCCACCATCTGCTTGGCGAACCACAGGTTGCCCGAGTCGAAGCATTCCATTTCCGGCTTCACGCCGTACGACTGGATGAGGCGGGCCTGCTCGCGCAGCTGCATCGGCGTCATCACGACGAGGCCGTTGCCGTCGCCGAAGTTCAGCGAGCCGCAGTCGATGGTGCAGATGTCCGGACGGATTTCCTTCACGTGCTCCAGGCGCTCGAGCGGACCCACGAGGTCCGTGAACTCTTCCTTGAACGCGCGCGGATTTTCGCCGTCGCCAATCCACAGGTCACCGCCCATGCCGGCGGTGAGGTTGATGATGAGTTCCTTGTTCTTGTCGCGGATGCGCTCCACCACTTCGCGGTAGAGGTGCGTGCCGCGGCAGCCCTTGCCCGTGATGGGGTCGCGCACGTGGATGTGGGCCACGGCAGCGCCGGCAGCAGCGGCCTCGAGCGAGGCATTCGCAATCTGCTCCGGGGTGACGGGGATGGCCGGGTGCTTGCCGACGGTGTCGCCAGCGCCGGTGACGGCGCACGTAATGATGATTTTCTTCTGCATGGGAGGACCTCCAAGTAGATGGGCAGATTACGGCAGCGCCAGCCTCGATAAGTTGACTTTTTTCGTCATTCGTTAGACCTTTTCCGACAACCTCGCTCTTGTCCTGCCGGACGCCCTCCCACCCGTCATGTCACCCCCCACTCCCACCAACACTGCCACCGCCGAGGCCACCGGATTGCCCCCCGCGATGGCCACCCACGACGTGGTGTTCGTGCTGGTGCCCAAGTTCTCCATGATCGCGCTCTACGGCGCCCTGGAACCCCTGAGGGTGGCCAATCGCTTTGCCGGCGAGGCCTTCAGTTGGCGGTTCATCTCCGCGGACGGCCAGCCCGTCGCCGCCTCCAACGGCATTCCGGTGTCCGTGAGCGGTGGCTTGAAGGATATCGGCACTCCCGCCATGGCCGTGTTCTCCGCCAGTTACGAACACGAGCAGGGCTTGGGCCGCCCCATGCTGGCGGCCATCCGCAAGCTGGCCCGTGGCAAGGCCACCCTTGCCGGCAT
>JBEGRA010000446.1:0-3821 GCA_041180705.1 Pseudomonadota bacterium
GCGAACCTCGGCGAGTTGCGCGGCCGGATCGAGGCGCTGCCTTGGGTCGACCGCGCGCGGATTGCCCGCCGTTGGCCGCAGGGTCTCGTGGTCGAAGTGACCGAACAGGTGCCGGCCGCCCGTTGGGGTGAAGACGGCTTGCTGAACGCACGCGGTGAAGTGTTCGTGGTGGGCGTCAAGCACCCTCCACCGGAATTGCCGGTGCTATCCGGGCCGGCCGGCAGCGAAGTTCAGGTGTCCCAGCGCTTCTTCGCCGTGCAGGCCAGGCTCGGGGAACGTGGCCTGCGCGTCTCGGCCATGCGGCTCGATGCCCGCGGTGCATGGACGCTCGAGCTCGTGGATGGCCTGGAGGTGCGCTTCGGGCGTCGGCAAGTGGATGAGCGCATCCAGCGTTTCCTGGATGTGGCGGCAGGTGTGGTGCAGCCGCGTGCCGGCGAGATTCGCTACGTCGACATGCGGTACAGCAATGGTTTTTCTATCGGCTGGCGCGGGCGTGAAGCCGCTGCCGGCGGGGACGGTCAGTCAGATGTCTAAGCGCCTGGAACGGAATCTCATCGTGGCCCTCGATATCGGCACCTCCAAGGTGGTGGCGCTGGTGGGCGAGGTGAAGGCGGACGGCTCGCTGGAAGTGGTGGGTCTGGGTTCGCAGCCCTCGCGTGGACTCAAGCGCGGCGTGGTGGTGAACATCGATTCCACGGTGCAATCCATCCAGCGTGCAGTCGAAGAAGCCGAATTGATGACGGGCGTGCAGATCAACACGGTCTATACCGGCATCGCCGGTAGCCATGTGCGCAGCCTCAACTCTTCGGGCGTGGTGGCTATCCGGGACAAGGAAGTGTCGCAGGTGGATATTGCCCGCGTCATGGAGGCGGCCGGTGCCGTGGCCCGTCCGCAGGATCAGCGTGTGCTGCACGTCATTCCGCAGGAATACATCATCGACAACCAGGATGGCATCCGCGAGCCCATCGGCATGTCCGGGGTGCGGCTCGAGGCGCGCGTCCATGTGGTGACCTGCGCCGATAGTGCGGCTCAGAACGTCATCAAGTGCGTCGAGCGCTGCGGCTTCGGCGTCGAAGAAATCATTCTCGAACAGTGGGCTGCGAGCTACGCGCTGTTGACGGAAGACGAGAAGGAACTGGGCGTCTGCCTCGTCGATATCGGCGGCGGCACGACCGACATTGCGGTGTTCACCGGCGGAGCCTTGCGCCACACGGCGGTCATTCCGCTTGCTGGCGATCAGGTCACCAACGACATCGCGGTGATGATGCGCACGCCGACGCCGCATGCCGAAGACATCAAGCTGAAGTACGCCTGTGCGCTCAGCCAAATGACGAACATCGACGAGACGATCGAGGTGCCGAGCGTCGCTGGGCGTCCGCCGCGCCGTCTGGCCCGCCAGATGCTTGCCGAGATCGTGCAGAAGCGCTACGAGGAATTGTTCCGCTTCGTGCAGGAAGAACTGCGTCGCTCCGGCTATGCCGAAGCCATTGCGGCCGGCATCGTGCTCACGGGCGGCAGTTCCAAGATGGAAGGCGCCGTGGATCTCGCCGAAGAGTGGTTCCACGTTCCGGTCCGCCTCGGCGTGCCCTCTGGAGTTTCCGGCGTGGGTGACGTGGTGCGCAACCCTACCTACGCCACGGCAGTGGGCCTGCTGCTTTACGCCCGACAGAACATGGAGCCGGCCGGCGTGCTGCCGCCGCTCGCGGGGAAGATGGCCGGTGCGCTCGGACGCCTCAAGGGTTGGCTTGCCGGCCATATGTGATTTCAGTTGAAGGTGGGGCCTTGCACGGACGGGCTCCTGGGTCGATTCACGGGAAAGCGAGGAGACAGACATGACATTCGAACTGATGGACGCCTACAGCCAGAGCGCGGTCATCAAGGTGCTTGGCGTCGGTGGCGGTGGCGGCAATGCCGTCTCGCACATGGTCGCCAGTGGCATCGAAGGTGTGGATTTCATCTGCATCAACACGGACGCACAGGCGCTGAAGCACAGCAAGGTCAAGGCCTCGCTGCAGATCGGCTGCAACATCACCAAGGGCCTCGGTGCAGGCGCCGACCCGGAAGTCGGTCGTCAGGCCGCGATGGAAGACCGTGACCGCATCATCGAACTCATCGAAGGCTGCGACATGCTCTTCATCACCGCCGGCATGGGCGGTGGCACGGGCACTGGCGCCGCGCCGGTGGTGGCCCAGGTGGCGAAGGAGCTCGGCATCCTCACGGTTGCCGTGGTGACGAAGCCGTTCGGCATGGAAGGCAAGCGTCGCGGCAGCGTGGCGGATCAGGGTATCGCCGAGCTCGCCAAGCATGTCGACTCGCTGATCACCATCCCCAACCAGAAGCTGCTCAGCGTCCTCGGGCCCTCGACCACCCTGCTGGATGCTTTCAAGTCGGCCAACACCGTCCTGCAGGGCGCAGTGCAGGGCATTGCCGAACTCATCACCCGTCCGGGCCTCATCAACGTCGACTTCGCCGACGTCCGTACCGTCATGTCCGAGACCGGCATGGCGATGATGGGCACTGGCTTCGCCACGGGCGAAGACCGTGCGACCCGCGCGGCCGAGATGGCCGTTTCCAGCCCGCTGCTGGAGGACATCAACCTGGCCGGCGCGCAGGGCGTGCTTGTCAATGTCACCTGTGGCCTCGACCTCTCCATCGGCGAATTCGAAGAAGTGGGCAACACCGTCAAGGCTTACGCCAGCGACGATGCCACCGTCGTCGTGGGTACCGTCATTGACCCGGAACTGCAGGGCGGCGAACTGCGCGTCACCGTGGTGGCCACGGGCCTTGGTCGTGCGGCGGCCACGCAGGTGATGCCGGCGCCGGTCCTGCACCGGACGGCTCAGGACAGCGGCCTGCGCGTCGTGCGTCCGGCTGCTGCTGCTGCTCCCATTGCCAGCGGCGTGCCGTCGGTGGTGGGTCAGATGGCTGCCGCCCAGAGCGGCGGCGACTGGTCGCAGTACGACCGCCCCGCAGCGCGCCGTGCGCCGATGAAGGCGGCCGTGGGCGACGGTCTGCGGACCGATGGTGGTTGGGACGAGGAGATGCTGGACGTGCCGGCCTTCCTCCGTCGCCAGGCTGACTGACCGAGCGTTTGGCGAAGAAGAACGAACTTTCCCGTGCTTTTCCGTCAGCATCGGCCAGGAGGCTGGTGCTGACGGAGTTCTCTTCCTGCCCGCGGTGCCCCCGTGAACGGCTTCCCGGTTCGGGTAGCTCGACGGTTGAGGGGGGTAACCCTGCGTGATACCCTGAAAAAGCCATGCTCAACCAGCGCACCCTGAAGAACGCCATCCGGGCCACCGGCGTCGGTCTGCACACCGGCAAGAAGGTCCTCATGACCCTTCGCCCGGCGCCGACCAATACCGGCATCGTGTTCCGTCGCACGGACCTCCCCACGCCCGTGGATGTTCCTGCGCAGGCGCATCTGGTAGGCGAAACCATGCTCGGCACCACCCTCATCCAGGGGGATGTGAAGATTTGCACCGTGGAGCATCTGCTCTCGGCGCTTGCCGGCCTTGGCATCGACAACTGTTTCGTTGAGCTCAGTGCCCCCGAAGTTCCCATCATGGACGGCAGCGCGGGGCCCTTCGTGTTCCTGGTGCAGTCAGCCGGAATCGAGGAACAGAACGCTCTCAAACGTCTGGTCCGTATCCGCAAGCCCGTCGAGGTTCGCGAAGGCGACAAGTGGGCGCGCCTCGATCCCCACGAGGGTTTCCGCGTCAATTTCGAGATCGAGTTCGAGCACCCGCTCTTCCGTCGGCACGGCCAGCGCGCCTCGATGGATTTCTCGACGACGGCCTTCCTGCGGGAAATCAGCCGCGCGC
>JBEGRA010000447.1:0-2820 GCA_041180705.1 Pseudomonadota bacterium
CGTATCCGCCGCCAGCCCGGGCCGGAGGGACGAGTGAGTTCATGGAATTTCATGAGCGTGGCGTCCTCCGTCTGCGGACCAAGGTACGCAACGGCAACCCACACCACCGTGGTAACGGCCACAGTGACCAGCAGTGGCAGGTTGTCCGGGAAGACGTGACCGGCCTTTCGGGCGAGGAAGAAGGCTAGCGCGACGAGAAAGGAACTGACCATGGCGGCGATTTCGCTCCAGGCCGTGACGCGCCACCAAAACCAGCGCAGCAAGTACAGCAGGCCGGTGCCGGCACCGATGGAGAGGATGAGGTCGAAAGCTTCCTTCGCGGTGCCGAGTGCGTAGGTGATGAGCGCCGCGCAGACCATGAGGCCCGCGGTGATCAGACGTCCCACCAGTACGTAGTGCTTCTCTTCCAGACCCGGTCGCATGAAACGCCGGTAGAAGTCATGGACGAGATACGAGGTGCCCCAGTTCAGATGTGTTTCGATGGTGGAGCGGTACGCCGCCAGCGTACCGGCGACCACGAACCCGAGGAACCCGGCCGGCAAGAATTTCATCATCGCCGGATAGGCAATGTCGTCGCCCACGAGGCGCGGGTCCACATAGGGCAGTGCGGCAGAGAGGTCCTGCAATTGCGGGTACACGAGCGTGGACGACAGGGCCACGAGAATCCATGGCCATGGACGCAGCGCGTAGTGCAACACCTGGAACAGCAGCGTACCGGTGACGGCGTCTTTTTCCGTACGCGAAGCCAGCATGCGCTGCGCCACATAGCTGCCACCGCCGGGCTCCGAACCCGGATACCAAACGCTCCACCACAACACCGTCAGCGGTAGCACGAATACCGTGAGGGCCGTGCTCCAGTCGCCGAAGTCGGGCAGCATGGCCAACTTGTTGGCCGGTATTTTTTCCAGCAGGCCAGAGAGGCCACCCACCTCGGGGCGGTCGAGAGCGAACCAGGCGACGGCGAAGGTACCGGTCATGGTGATGCCGAACTGCAGGGTGTCCGTGACCAGCACGCCCCAGAGGCCGGACACCGACGCGAAGAAGATGGTCATGACTGCGCACACGAGCAGCGTGCGTTCCATGGGCCAGCCGAGCACCACGCTGCCGATCTTCGCGGCCGAAAGATTCACCGCTGCCATGATGATGCAGTTGAAGAACAAACCGAGAAAAACCGCGCGGAAACCGCGCAGGGCGCGCGCCGCCGGGCCTGAATAACGGATTTCGTAGAACTCGAGGTCGGTGAGTACGCCCGAGCGCCGCCACAGGCCCGCGTAGAAAAACACCGTGAGCATGCCGGTGAGCAGGAAGCTCCACCACAGCCAGTTCGACGACACGCCGCCTTGGCGCACGAGGTTCGTCACCAGATTGGGCGTGTCCGTGCTGAAGGTGGTCGCCACCATGGAGATGCCCACCAGCCACCATGGTGCCGCGCGACCGGAGGTGAAGAATTCGCTGGTGCTGCTGCTGGCACGGCGCCAGAAAAACAGGGCCGGCAGAAAGCTGATGACGATGGAAGCGGCGATGATGCCCCAGTCCAGCGGCGTGAACCGGAAGGCCGTGGCGGCAGAGGCCACGGCGGGCAGGGCTTCGTTGGCTGACATGTCGTTTTCCTTGTGTTCCCCCGCAGGACCGGGTTGCCGGAAGCCTGCCGCAGGATATTACCCCGCGCGCCCGGGGCAGGTATGCTCGGGCGGCGCTTTCCCCTCTGGTCTCTTCCGAAGTACCCTCATGACACTCACCCTCCACGGCATCCCGAACTGCGACACGATGAAAAAGGCCCGCGACTGGCTGGAGCAGGCCGGCGTGCCGTACGTCTTCCATGACTACAAGAAGGCCGGCGTTACCGCCGCCATGCTGCAGGAGTGGTGCCGCGAGGTGGGCTGGGAGGTGCTGCTGAACCGTGCAGGCACCACCTTTCGCAAATTGCCGGAGGCAGACAAGACTGGGCTGAATGAAGCCCGCGCCATCGCGCTGATGGTGGCCCAGCCCGGGATGATCAAGCGGCCGGTGCTCACGGGCGCCGGCAAACTACTGGTGGGTTTCAAGCCGGAAATCTATGCTGCTGCCGGTATCAAGTAGGAGTTCACGCCGATGTCATTGACACTTCTTTCCCGGGGCTTGTTCGCGTTTGCTGCGCTGGCGTTCACGGCAGCGACCGCCGCACCACGCACGCCGGCGCCGACTCCGTATGCGCCTGACCAGGGGCGGTACATCCCTTCGGCGGATGGCTTTGCGGTGCTGCCTGCCCGTGAGCGAGTGGAACCCGAAAACCGGATGGTGACGGACCGTCTCGAACACCTGCTGCCGCAGCTGATGGCAGAGGCCGGGCTGGACATGTGGCTGGTGCTGAACCGCGAATACGCCGAGGACCCGGTGTACTTCAGTCTGGTGCCGCAACCCACGTTCGCGGCGCGCCGCACCACCATGCTCATCTTCAATCGCAAAGCGGACGGCACACTCGAACGCCTGGCGGTGAATCGCTATCCGCTGGGTGCGCCCTACAGTTCTGCCTGGGCGGGGGGAGACCTGGACGCGCAGTGGAAGGCGCTGGGGGAACTCATCGCGAGCCGCAACCCGAAGCGCATCGGCATCAACGTGTCCCGTGAGTGGCCGGTGGCGGATGGCCTCACGCGGGGCTTGCATCAGCGGCTGCTCGAAGTGCTGCCGGCGGGCTATGCAGACCGCCTGGTGCCGGCGGAAAAACTCGTCATCCGATGGATGGAAACTCGCACGCCGGCGGAACAGCAGGTGTATCCGCAATTGGTCGGCATCGCCCGCGGTGTCATCAGCGAAGCCTTCAGTGCGCGCGTCGTGACGCCC
>JBEGRA010000448.1:0-22029 GCA_041180705.1 Pseudomonadota bacterium
CCGCGCCTCGCGCGAGTGGTAGAACACCGGCAACTGGCGGCCCTTGCACATGTCGCCCGTGTTCGACAGCAACTGGTTCATGAGCGCCACCAGCGGCTGGCCGCGCACCATCTGCAGGCCCTGGTTGCGATAGCCGGGGAACAGCATGTCGTGCGGCTCCAGCGCCATCGCCGCCGCCACGGACACCGCTTCCTCGCCCGTGCATTTCACGTAGAAGGAAATACGGCCCTGGCGCTGCGTCTTCTGCATGCGCTCGTCGAACAAGCGTGTCAGCAGCATGTGCCTCAAGCCCACCTGCAGCTCCGCCGGTTCCAGATGCGGATTCCACGGTCCCACGGCGCGATGGTTGTCATCCAGCACGCGCACCAGCTGGGTAGCGAGCGGAGCCACGTCTTCCGCGCGGGCGCTGGACTCGGGCCGAAGCACGGCGCCAGCGTCCGAGAGGCGCAGATAGCTGAAATCGGGGGCTTGCCCGGGGCGAGCGGGCGGGTGCGGAACATGGAGACGGGAAGGACGCGGCATGGCGAGGCTCCGGCAAATGCGCAGGCCTACCAAACTACCGCCACGCGCCGGAAAAATTCGACCCAATTGATGCCACAAAACCGCGTCAAATGGTATTTTTATCCACTAATGACGAATTAAGAGAATAGAAAAATGCCTTCCTTAGACCGCACTGACTTGAAAATACTGGACGCACTGCAAAAGGACGCCACGCGTTCGACGGCCGACGTCGCCCAGACCGCCGGGCTGTCGCAGTCTCCCTGCTGGCGGCGCATCAGTTTGCTGGAAGAAGCGGGCGTCATCCGGCGCCGCGTGGCCCTGCTGGACCGGCATCAGCTCGGCCTGTCAGTGATGGTGTTTGCCAGCGTCAAACTGGCCAGCCACGGGTGGGAGTCCCTGCCCAACTTCAAGGCGCAGGTGGTGTCCTTCCCGGAGGTCATCCAGTGCTTCCTCGTCATGGGCGACACGGACTTCGTGCTGCTGGTGGCAACACCCACCATCGAGGACTACAACACGTTCGTCCAGAAGCGGCTGTCGCAGGTGCCCGGCGTGCAATCCATCGAGTCGCGCATCGTTCTCGAGGAAACCAAGAACACCACGGAGCTGCCGCTGGAACTGCTTCGCGCGCAGCGCTAGAAGCCCACGCGCACACTCAACTGCGGTCCGCCGTATTTCAGATGGACGCGGCCGGGCACGCTCGAATAGAAACTTTCGCCCTGCAGGTCGTAGCGCTGGTAGCCCAGTTCGAAAGCCATGCCCGGCTGCCAGGCCCACACCACGTTGGCGCTGAATGCCTGCAGCTTCCCGGTACCCTGCTTCACCGTGCCCTGCATGAAATGGGCGCGGCCCTCGGCGTACCAATGCGGGGAAATGCGCCACAAACCCTCGATACCGGCGCGCGGCACGGGGGCCGTTCCGGAGTCCTGCCGCTGTACACCGCGGGCTGGCACCGCCAGCAGCGCGCGGAAGTCGATCAGGTCGACCCCGAGCCCCACGGAGAGCTCGAAACGCTCGTTCCACAAGGGCGAGTAAAGGTACATGGCCGAATAGCGCCGCAGATCCAGCGTGGTTTGCACTTCGTCATTCACGCCAAAGGTAGTGCCGCCATAGACGAACGGAGCGCTGGGTGTCGCGGTACCCTGACGCTCCAGCGTCAGATAGTCGGCGCCCACGCGGAAACGGTGGCGGTTGCGCATGCGCACGGTCAGGTCCGCGGTACCGGTGAGCTTGGTGCCCGACAGCCCGAGGTCATCCTCGGCGGAGAGCACCGTCCCGGGAACACCCAAGGCGGCGTCACGCCGCAACTGCGTGTCGAGCGTACTGCGGCCCAGCGAGGCCGTGACGACCACACGCTGCTGCTGGAGGGCGTCACTGGGAGCCTTCGGCGGCCCCGCCACAGCGAATGCCGGCAAAACGGCCAGCAGGCATGTGGAGACTCGGGCGGAAGTCATGAAGGAGAACGCGGACACGGCACCAATCCTTTGGGGGCAGAACTGCACGCTACCGCACCCGTCCACGCTTGTGCAGTGGGGCGGGCGTCCCCGAATGGCAACAGACCCGAATCAACCGCCTCGATCAGGCGGCGGCGGTGGAGGAGGGAACGGGCCACCCGGCGGCGGCCGCGGCCGGCCATGCGGGCCGGGGGGTGGCGGTGGCGGACGCCCAGGCGGATGCCCGAACCGCAGCCAGTCCCGCAGGCGTTCGCGTTCCTCTGGGCTGAGCGTCTCCCAGCGCTCGCGCAAGCGTTCACGCTCTTCGGGGGGCAGCTTGCGCCAGTGATGGAAGAAGCCCCGCCAGCGACGACGCTCCTCCGGCGTGGCGGCCAACCAGCGCCGCGCGCCACGTACCAGTGCCTCGCGCCGTGGCGGTGGTAGTTCTTCCCAGCGCTCCGCAAAGCGTTGCAGGACTTGCTGCTCGGGAGGGGTCAGGCTGTCCCAAGCAATGCCCTCGGTGCCGGTCGGATCGCTCGCCGAGGGGGCCTCGTAGGCGGTGTCCGCCTCTTCCGCCAAAGCCATGGCGGGCTGGAACAAAGCCAAGGCGGCGCCTACGACCCATGCCCCCCACCAGCGCGTGCCCACGAGTTTCACTTCGCGGCCTCGTCGGCAGCAGCCAGCGCAAACAGGGTGGGATCTTCGTCAAGCAACCCTTCGCCACCCGCGCCCATGAGGTCGCTGTCGTCCAAGGCCGCCACCGCAACGGGCGCGACAGGCGCGGGCGAACGCCGCGTGCCGTGCGGCAGCAGCAGCAACAGCGCCACGGCCGCCGCACCCAAAGCAGCCGCCAGCGGCAGAATGGGGGTACGCGACCATCGACCGGGGGGCGCGAGTTCGTCCAGCGCCACCTGACGCGCGCGGTTCAAGCGCGAACGAAGGCGCCCGTCGAGGCTCTCCGCACGGGAGCGCAGCAACTCGCGGGTGGCCTGCTCCAGCGGCGTCGTCATGGCATGTCCTCCCCGACCGCGAGCCGCAATGCCTGCAAGGCCCGAAAGTAGTGGGTTTTCACGCTGCCCTCGCTGCAGCCCATGGCCAGCGCGGTGCCGGCCACATCGAGGCCTTCGACATTGCGCAGCAGGAAAGCCTGCTGCTGGCGCGGGGGCAGTGCCTGCACTGCCGCCGCCACGGCGCGCAACGCGCCCTCGCCTTCAAGCCGGCGCGTGGGCTCCAGCAGCGTGTCGGGCGTGCTGTCGAGCACGTCCGGCACTGCTTCCTCGGCGTCCGCCGGCTGGCCCTGCGTCCACCAGGCCAGCCAGCGCCCGCGTACCGTGCGGCGGCGGCGCTGATCCTGAACCTTGTTCACCAGGATGCGGAAGAACAGGGGACGCCATTCATCGGCCGGGCGCTCCGCATAACGCCGGCAGAGTTGCAGCATGGCGTCCTGCACCGCATCCAGCGCATCGTCCTCGTGGCGCAGCGCCAGCCAGGCCAACTGGAAGGCGCGCTTTTCCACTTCCGCCAGAAAACGCTCCATGGCCTGACGCTGCGCGCCGGGCGCGGCGTCGCCCAGCGCAGTGGCCCCTGCGGGGGACCGGTCGTCGTCGGCGGACATGAGGAGCGTGGACAAGGCGAGCAACCTTCAATGTTCAGACAAGATTCGCGAGCAAGCTCGCTCCCACAAGCAAGCTCGCTCCCACAAGCAAGACCCCGGGAGCCAGCCCCACAAACCCAGGAGCCATTCCCACAAACCCAGGGACCAGCCCCACAAACCCAGGAGCCAGCACCGCCATGTGGGAGCAAGCTTGCTCGCGACATTCCCAAGGCAAGTTTGCAGTCCATTCAACGCCCCTGCCAACCGGAGGTTGACAAGTTTTTTCGCGGCGAGGGCTTGCCAAACGCGGCGCGGTCCGCTCCGCGGCAAAAGTTATCCACTCCCCAAGCAAACCAAGCACTTGCAGCCGAAAATGACACCGAAACTTAGGACCAGCGTGTAACTTGATTGCCATATTTGCGCGTGAAACCTCGTAAGTCATTGTTTTATAAAGCGCGCAACTTCACTGGTCATTTTTTGTACGGCAGGACACAAAACCCTGCAGCCACGTACACTTAGGCCCGTCCCTCCCCGCTTCATCCACAGAGTTATCCACAGGATGTGTGGACAACCCATGGTCTACCTGCGCCTCGCCATCGACACCCCGCTGCGTCGAACCTTCGACTATCTGCCCCCGGCAGAAGGCGCCCCTGCGGGCGGCTGGCAGCCGGGGCTGCGGATGGCCGTGCCGTTCGGCCGCGGCGAAGCCGTGGGCGTGCTGCTGGAAGCCGCTGCCACCACGGAAGTGCCGGCGGCAAAACTGCGCCACGCGCTCGCCACGCTGGACGACGTGCCGGTACTGGATGAGGTAACGCTGGGCCTGCTGCGCTGGGCTGCGGACTACTACCACCACCCCGTGGGTGAAGTTTTCGCCGCCGCCCTGCCGGTGCTGCTGCGGCAAGGGCGCGCTGCCCACGCGGACCGCCGCCGCTGGTGGCTGCTGGCCGCTGGCACCGCAGCGCTGGAAGGCACGGCAAAGCCACCCGCCCGCCTCGGCAAGCGCCAGCGAGAAGCACTGGAGTTGCTGCGCTCCCGTCCACAAGGGCTGCCGGTGGAGGAATACGCCACGCTGCCTCCGCCCCTGCGCACCGCCCTGCGCGATGCCGTGGAACGCGACTGGGCCAGCACGGCCGAGGGGCCACCCGTGGCGCTCGAGGCCAGCGAAGGCAACGCGGGGGGAACACCCGTACTGTCGCCCGCCGGCGTGGTACGTCCGGAACCCACCGCCGCGCAAGCCGCTGCTCTTGCCGCGGTTGCCGCAGCCGGGCCCGGGTTCCACGCCTTCCTGCTGCAAGGTGTCACCGGCAGCGGCAAAACCGAGGTCTACCTGCGCCTGCTGGAAGACGTACTGGCCAGTGGTCGCCGCGGGCTGGTGCTGGTCCCGGAAATCGGCCTGACGCCGCAACTGGTGGAACGCTTTCGCGCCCGCCTGGGCGGTGGCCTCGCCGTACTGCACTCGGCACTTACCGACAGCGAACGCCTCGCCGCTTGGCGCGATGCCCGCGAAGGACGAGCCAGCGTCGTCATCGGCACGCGCAGCGCGGTATTCACCCCGCTCGATAATCTCGGCCTCGTCATCGTCGACGAAGAACACGATGGCAGCTACAAGCAGCAGGACGGCTGGCGCTACTCCGCGCGCGATCTCGCCGTCATTCGCGCACAGCGCGCCGGCGTCCCGGTGGTGCTCGGCTCAGCCACTCCGGCGCTGGAAACGCTGTGGAATGCACGGCAAGGGCGCTACCAGTTGCTGAGCATGCCCGTGCGTGCGGGTGCTGCCGGGGCCCCGCGCCTCGGGCTCGTGGACCTGCGTCGCGAACCGCAGTACCAGGGCCTCGCCACGGCCAGCGTGCTGGCCATGCAACGCCATCTGGCGGCCGGCAACCAGGTACTGCTGTATTTGAACCGGCGCGGCTTCGCCCCCACGCTGTTCTGCAACAACTGCGGTTGGACCGCGCCGTGCCGGCGCTGCGATGCACGCATGACGGTGCACCTGCGCCCCGCCGGTCTCACCTGCCACCACTGCGGGCTCGAAGACGCCCTGCCCTTCGCCTGCCCGACCTGCAGCCACGAGCTGTCACCCGTGGGGCAAGGAACCGAGCGCATCGAACAACTGCTGGCGGATCAGTTTCCCGGCACCGAGGTGCTGCGCATCGACCGTGACACCATCCGCCGCCGGGGCGAACTGGACGCGGCTCTGGAGCGTGTGCGCGAAGGCCATGCGCGCATCCTCGTCGGGACACAGATGCTGGCCAAGGGCCACGATTTTCCGGAAGTGACGCTGGTGGTGGTGTTGAACGCGGATCAGGGCCTGTTTGGCACGGACTTCCGCGCCGCAGAAAGACTCGCGCAAACGCTGACCCAGGTGGCGGGACGTGCCGGCCGCGCGGAGCGTCCAGGCGAAGTTCTGGTGCAGACGACGTTCCCGGAACACCCACTGCTGGCGCGTTGGCTCGAGGGCGGCTATGACGCCTTCGCCACGGTGGCGCTGGAAGAACGCGCGGCGGCCGGCTGGCCACCGTATTCACGGTTGGCAGTACTGCGCGCCGAAAGCGAAGACGAGGGAGCGGCGCTCGCGTTCCTGCGCGCGGCTCGCGACGCCGCCAATTCACTCAAGGTTCAGGGCGTACGTCTGCTTGGGCCAGCGCCCGCAGTCATGGAGCGCCGCGCCGGGCGCTTCCGCGCGCAACTGCTGTTGGAATGCCCCCAGCGTGGCCCACTGCACCACTTGCTGGACGCCTGGCTGCCCCTGGTGGATGCCCTGCCGCGCCCACGTCGGGTGCGTTGTGCTCTCGACGTGGACCCGGTGGAAGTGGCCTGAAGGCAGTCGGGAGCAAGCTCCCTCCCACAAACCGCTGGCGATTGTCGGCAGCAAGCTGCCTCCCACAAGGCTCGGGGCTCCTGTGGGAGCGAGCTTGTGTGGGAGCGAGCTTGCTCGCGACTCTTATCTCCGCGCGCGGTGCGCGGCCTTCAGTTCCTCGCGCGTCACCTTGCCGTCATGGTTGGTGTCGACCATCTCGAAGTGCTCGGCGAGCATGGGCAGGGCCTTCGCCTCTTCAGCGGAAATGGCACCATCGCCGTCCTTGTCGGCGTTGCGCAAGCGCTCCACCACCGCGCCCTCCATGCGGCCCTTCATGCGGCCCGCCATCGCGGCCTTCATCATCTCTCGCGCAGCACCGGCCTCTTCGCGGGTCACCTTGCCGTCGTGGTTGCCGTCGGCTTGATCAAAATGACCGCGCGCCATGGTTTCGAACTCGGCCCAGGTGACAACGCCGTCGGCGTCCTTGTCCGCCATGGCGAACATCGCTCCGGGCCCGGCTTCGCCACGCTGTCCGCGGCCCCGCCCGTGCCTCTTGCCGTGGCCCATGCCATGCCCTTCCATCCCGGACATTTCCATGGGGGCAGGCGCACCCGGCGGCGGCGGCGGGGGTACTGGCGGCGCGGCGAAGGCCACCGCGAACGGCAGACCGAGAGCGAGCAGAAGCCCGGAAACCTTCAGTGTTGCTTGGCGCATGTTCGTCACTCCAGAAAAACGGGCACACCAATGCCCCATGTCCGTTGATAACGCAGGGTGATTCCTCCGGTTGACGTCACCGGAATAACCTGCCGGAAACCGACCCCCGCGAACGGGCCGCGTTCAATTACAATATGTGCCCTTTTCGCTTTCCGGTCCAACCCCTTGAAAACGCTCGTTGAGTCGCTGGTCACCCAGGCGCTGGCTGCACTGCCCGCCGGCACCCTCCCCGAAGACGCGCAAGCGTCGGCCCGGCTGGCCCCCGCGGACATCGAGCGCACGCGCGATGCGCGCAACGGCGACTTCGCCTGCACCATCGCTCTGCGTCTGGCCAAGGCCGCGAAAAAGAATCCTCGTCAGTTGGCCGAGGCCTTGCTGGCCGCTTTGCCCGCGCATGCCGACGTGCTGAAGGTGGAAATCGCCGGCCCCGGCTTCATCAACTTCCACCTGGCTCCGGCTGCGTGGCAAGGGGTGGTGCGCGAAGTGCTCGCGCAGGGCGAAGCCTATGGTCGCAGCCAGCAAGGCGGCGGCAAGCGCGCCATCGTGGAATTCGTTTCCGCCAACCCCACGGGCCCTTTGCACGTGGGTCATGGGCGCCACGCCGCCTTCGGCGCCACGCTGGCAAACCTGCTCACCGCTGCCGGTTGGCAGGTGCACCGCGAGTACTACATCAACGACGCCGGTCGCCAGATGGAAATTCTGGCGGCTTCCACGTGGCTGCGTTATCTGCAGCAGCGGGGCGAGCAGTTCACCTTCCCCAGCAACGGCTATCGCGGCGACTACCTGCTGCCCATCGCCGAACAACTGGGCAAGCGCGCCGGCGCCACGCTGCACCGTGCAGCGGCGGACATCTTCACCGGTCTGCCGCCGGATGAAGCCGACGGCGGCGACAAGGATGACTACATCGACGCCGTCATAGTTCGCGCCCGTGAACTGCTCGGCGAAGATGGCTTCCGCATGGCGCTGGATGTGGCGCTTGAAGACATCCTCGGCGACATCCGTCAGGACCTGGAAGAATTCGGTGTGGTCTACGACCGCTGGTACAGCGAACGCAGCCTCACCACCAACGGCGCCATCGACCGTGCGCTCACGCTCCTGCAGTCGCAAGGCCGCGTGTTCGAAAAGGACGGCGCACTGTGGTTCCGCGCCACCGAATTCGGCGACGAGAAAGACCGCGTGGTTGTGCGCGAGAACGGCGTGAAGACCTACTTCGCTTCGGACATCGCCTACCACCTGGAAAAGCGCGAGCGCGGCTTCGACTTGTTGCTCGATATTCTCGGTGCGGACCACCACGGCTACATCGCTCGTGTTCGCGCCGGTCTTGAAGCCATGGGACAGCCGGGCGACAGCCTCGAAGTGCGCCTCGTGCAGTTCGTAACGCTGTTCCGCGGCGAAGAGAAGGTGCAGATGTCCACGCGCAGCGGCGAGTTCATCACGCTGCGCCAGCTCCGCGCCGAAGTAGGCAACGACGCCTGTCGTTTCTACTACGTGATGCGCAGCAACGACCAGCACCTCGACTTCGACCTTGAGCTGGCGAAAAAGCGCAGCAACGACAACCCGGTCTATTACATCCAGTACGCCCATGCGCGCGTGAGCAGCGTGCTCCGCCAGTTGGCGGAGCGCGGGCTGGTGCACGACAGCGCGAAGGGCCAAGCTGCCCTTGCCCGCCTGACCGAGCCGCAGGAGCAGGCACTGGCCGCCACGCTGACGCGCTACCCGGAGCTCATCGACAGCGCCGCCGCACAGCGTGCACCGCATCTGCTGGTGCACTATCTGCGCGAACTGGCCAACGACTTCCACAGCTACTACAACGCACACGCCTTCATCGTCGACGATGCCGAACTGCGCGATGCGCGTCTTGCGCTGGTCATGGCCACGCGTCAGGTGCTGCGCAACGGTCTGGGCATCCTTGGCGTCACGGCGCCGGAGAGCATGTGAGCACAGGACGTGACTACCGCAAGCTGACGACTCCGCGTCACCGCAGTTCACTGAGCGGCGGCGCAGGTGTGCTCATCGGCCTCGCCTTGGGTGGCCTGCTGGCCTATTTCACCTACCAGAAGGGCAAGGAAGTGGGCGCCGCCACGGCAGAACCCCACCCCCCCAAGCCTGCCAGCCAGCAGGCGGCGGAAGCCGGTGGCGACACGCCGCCGGTCGATACCATTCCCTATACGTTCTACGACCGGCTGCCCGGACAGGGCGTGGATGTGTCGAAGAAGCCGGAAGCAGCGCCATCTGCCGCGCCTGCCGATGAAGACCAGGGGCTGTACCTGGTGCAGGTGGTGTCGCTGCAGAAGCAGACGGACGCGGAAGCCGTACGGGCGCAGTTGGCGCTGCAGGGCTATGACGCGAAGTTGCAGACGGTGGAGGTTTCCGGCGAGACGTGGCACCGCGTCATCATCGGCCCGCTGAACGAAATGTCGGCAGCGCAAGGCACCGCCGACAAGCTAGCGAAGCAGAAGTACAACCCGGTGGTGAGCCGGGTGGCGGACTGACCGAAACCTGAAGCCGCCGCAAGCTTTACGGCGGCAAGGACACCGGCGCGTTCAGTCTCGCAGCAAACTCACCTGCAGGGTTTCCGCTTCGAGCGCACGCCGCAGGCATTCGCGGCCTTTCTCGGAGAGATACAGCACTCGCTCGCGACCATCGCCGCGAGCACCGTCGCGCACTTCCAACCAACCGCGCACGCGAAACTCGCCCAGCGTGCGCCCAGCCACGGCGTGCGAACCGAGCCCGTTGGTGCGAAAAGCCAGCATCACCTGCTGCTTCGCCTGGCCAGAATGGCGCGCCAGCAGACAGGCCGCCGCAATCCAGCGGAGTTCCATTTCCACCACGGGGGCACCGAGCCCTTGATAATCCATGTCGTCCGCCATGGCGCGCCGCCTACAGGGACACTTCCCGAGGGGGATTGCGTGGTGCGCAGGTGAGCAGCGACATCTTCATGGTCATCATCAGCAGTTCCTTCTGCGAGTTGATATTCAGCTTGCGGAACACGTGTTTCAGATGCGCCCGCACGGTGTGCGGCGAAAGTTTCAGCGCCTTGGCGATGCGCGGCACGGCATGGCCACTGATGGCGCCCAAGGCGACGCGCGCCTCGGCTCGGGTAAGCCCGAGCGAGGAGATGAGCATTTTTTCGGTGAGGCGCCCGCGGTCCTCACCGTCGAGCACCAGCAAAAGGACGGCCTCGCCGTCCGCCACCTGCTGCGCCAGCACGAGGTGGGGTTCGCGACGTGCCGTACGGCGCAGCAGGCGCATGAGCATTCGCTCCGGCCCGGTACCCCGACGGAAAGTGGCGAAATGCTCTTCGAAATTGGGGTCCACCAGACGCAACTTGCCCTCGTTGACGCGGAACGCGTCGCCGCGGGCCAGCAGCCGGTTGGCCGCATGGTTGGCTTTTTGCAGCATGCCATCGGGGGCGACCAGCATCACCCCCATCGGCAGATAGTCCATTAGGCTGTCAGGCACGAATCCTTCCCATCCTTGGTTCTTGAGCCAAGTGTTGCCCTTGTCCCTATTAGCGAAGCATCCCCTGAAACGGCCCGAGCGGATATCCCCCGATTGGGCTAAAAAACGCGGTTTTTTCTTGGTTGCCCGATGAAAACACGCCGCTGGGTCAGAAACTGACCCGGCATTTTTGATGCGGCGCAAAATTAGCGTCGCTCTTCCCCTTGTTATTGATGCGAAGCATCCCGTTTTACCGCCCAATGCTCCACAAAAATCGCATAACGATTTCGAGTGGTATTTTTGCGCAGCGAAAAAGGCAGTCTTTTTCACGGATTGTTGTTTGCACCAATACCGCTAGCATTCCGGCTGTCACAAGGAAGAAACAAGAAGAACACGGAATGAACTTGCTGAGCGCCATTCCCTACCTGGTGCTGGTGGCCACGACGCCCCACCCCACCGTGACTTACGTCGTCCTGAACTGGCGCATGCATCAGTTGGGCGGTGAGCGGTACTGCCGCGACCAGTTGCGACAGTTCGCCGAAGCTGGCCTGCTGGAGCTTCACGACGGCACGGGGCAAGACCGCCGCGAAAAGCAGGTACGTTTGACCGCCGCCGGCCGCGCCGAACTGCAGCGTCTGCGAGAACTGCTGGCCAGCCTCGATACCGGCGAGCCTTCAGCCCAGAGCGCCTAACGCACCGGC
The DNA here is from genome assembly GCA_041180705.1 of Pseudomonadota bacterium. Taxonomy (GTDB): domain Bacteria; phylum Pseudomonadota; class Gammaproteobacteria; order Steroidobacterales; family Steroidobacteraceae; genus CAIOHZ01. The sequence continues at coordinate 11,179 of JBEGRA010000448.1, forward strand.
CAGGTGCTCCACCAGCGCCTTCACTTTCAACGAAGGCTGCCGGCGGCGCGCGTATAGCGCATAAATATCACTGCCCTGCAGGGGCCAATCCGCCAACACCGGCTGCAATCCACGGTTGGCTTCTTCCCCAAGCAGCATCCACGCCGGGACGGGCGCTATGCCCACGCCGCCGCGCGCGGCCTCGAGCATGAATTGCCCGTTGTTGGCCACCAACCGTGGTCGCACGCGCAGGCTGAGGGGTGGGCGCCCCGCCCGGCCGGCGAAATTCAGGGCCTGGCTCCCCGCCACGTACGCATAGCCCAGCAGTTCGTGCCGCAGCAGGTCGGCGGGCACTTGCGGGGTCCCCATGGCCGCCAAATAGCCAGGGCTCGCCACCAGCACGTTGGGGCTGGCGCCCAGGCGCCGCGCGATGAAATTCCCGCTTTCCACGGAACCGATGCGGATGGCCATGTCGTAGCCGCCGGCCAGAAAGTCCACGCGGCGGTCGTCCAGATCCACCGCCACTTCAAGACCCGGATGCTGGAGCAGGAACGGCGACATGAGCCGCGCCAGATGCAGCGTGCCAAAACTCATGGGTGCAGCAATGCGCAAGGAACCGCGCAGGCCGCGGGCACTGGCGGCCGCATCGTCGCCGGCGGACTCCAGCTCCGCGAGCAGATCGCGGCTGCGCTCGAAGTACGCAGTGCCGGCTTCGGTCAGCGACACGCGCCGCGTGGAGCGATGGAGCAACGTGGCGCCCAACGCCGCCTCCAGCGCCGCGACGCGGCGACTCACCACGCTCTTCGTGGTATCCAAACGGCGCGCGGCGGCACTGAACCCGCCGCACTCCACTACCGCATGGAAGGCACCCAGGTTTTCCAGAATGACTTTCATTGTTCGCTTTCCCCGAACATTACGTGCTTGTTTGGATATCTTCTCATGGACAAAAGCGCATGAAACACTGCGCCCATGAACACTCCAAACGCCATCGAGCGCCAAGTCCTGCGCCGCCATGTCGGCCGCCCCACCACCGATGGGGCCGGCGTGAAACTCACGCGGGTCATCGGCGTCCCCGGGCTCGACATGCTCGACCCGTTCCTGATGCTCGACGAGTTCCGTTCGGACGACCCCGCTGCCTATATCGCAGGCTTTCCGGACCATCCGCATCGCGGCTTCGAAACTGTCACCTACATGCTCGCCGGTCGCATGCGGCATGGCGACCATCTCGGGAACGTCGGCCTGCTGGGGCCGGGCAGCGTGCAGTGGATGACCGCCGGCCGCGGCATCATCCACAGCGAGATGCCGGAGCAGCAGGATGGCCTGCTGTGGGGCTTCCAGCTGTGGATCAACCTGCCGGCGCGCAGCAAGCTGTGCCCGCCGGGGTACCAGGACATTCCGCCCGAACGCATCCCGGAAGTGGCGCTGACGGAACACGGGCTGACCGCCGGGGGCTTGGTGCGCGTCGTCGCGGGCAGCTTCGGCGGCGCCACTGGCCCGGTCGTTGCTCCGGCCACCTCGCCCTTGTTCCTGGATGTCCGCTTGCCTGCCGGCGCCAGCGTGGACCTGCCCGTGCCGGCGGGCCACCACGCCTTCGCGTTCACCTACGAGGGCCTCGTCCACGTGGGCTCGGGCACCACCGCGCAGCCGGTGGCAGCGCGGGAACTCGCCGTGCTCGGCGACGGCACCAGCGTGCGTTTCACCGCCGGCAGCAGCCCCGGCAGCGCCCTGCTCGTGGCCGCGCGCCCATTGCGCGAGCCGGTCGCGAAATACGGGCCCTTCGTCATGAACACGCCCCAGGAAATCCACGAGGCCGTCGCGGACTTCCGCGCCGGCCGCTTCTGAACCCCTCTCCCCAACCAAACGCTTGACTCACGCAACCACAGGAAGACCATGAACATGAAGTTCCAGCGCAACCTGCTCGGCACCGCCCTCGCGGTGGCCATCGTCTTCACTCCCGCCGCCTCCGTTGCGGCGCCCGTCACCTACGCCTTCGACACGGTGCATAGCCGCCTGACGTTCTATGTGAGCCATATGGGCTACAGCAACAGCGTGGGGCAACTCAGCATCGCCCCGGGCACCTTCTCGTTCGATACCGCCGACTGGTCCAAGGGTCAGGTCACTGCCACGCTGCCAGCGGATAGCCTGGCCTTCGGCGACGCCAAGTGGGATGCGCATATCAAGAGCGCCGATTTCCTCGACGCGGCCAAGTTCCCGAGCATCACTTTCACCGCCACCAAAGTGGAACAAACCGGCACCAACACCGGCACGCTCACCGGCGACCTCACCGTGCACGGCGTCACCAAGCCGGTGACGCTGCAGTTGCGACTCAACGGCGCCGGCATGCACCCCATGATGAAAGTTCCCGCCATCGGCTTCACCGCCACGGGCAAGCTGAAGCGCTCGGATTTCGGCGTAGCGGCTTACGTGCCCATGGTCGGTGACGAGTTGGACATTCGTCTCGAAGTCGAAGCGCGCCAGGCCCCGTAAGCTGCGGAGAGACCCCATGACCCTCTTGTCCACCGAGGCCCGCTGGGGCTTCATCGCGAAATTGTTCCACTGGACCATGGCCGTGGGGTTGCTCGGCCTCTGCGCCTTCGGCTACTGGATGTCGGACCTGCCGCGCGGCCCGGCCATGTTCAAGGCCTACGCCTTGCACAAGAGTTTCGGGCTGACACTGCTGGCGCTCGCCTTGGCCCGGCTGGCTTGGCGCGTCTTCGATCGGCGTCCGCTGGACCTCGCCGCCCCCGGTTGGCAGAAGCTGGCCGCATTGGGTACTCACTTCGCCTTGTACGGCCTGATGCTGGCAGTACCGCTGGCGGGCTGGGCCTACAACAGCGCCGCGCATTTTCCGTTGCAGTGGTTCGGCCTCGTGAACCTGCCGGCACTGGTACCAGCCAGCCCCATCCTGAAGGAGTTTTTCCACGAAGCGCATGAACTCGGCGCCGCTGCACTGCTGACGCTGGTGGCCCTGCATGTGGCGGCGGCGTGGAAGCATCATCTGGTGGACAAGGACAACACGCTACGTCGCATGCTCCCGGGTGGCAGCGCGGTTGTGCTGGTGGCTGGGGGGGCGATGGCGCTTGCTGCGCTGACGGCCCCTGTTCCGACAAACGCAGCCGCTGCAGCTGCTGGCAAGGCAAAAGCCCCCGCTGCGGCAGAATGGCAAATGGATGCAGCACGCAGCAAGCTCACGTTCACCGGAACGCAACAGGGCGAAGCGTTCACTGGCCACTTCAAGCGCTTCACGCCGCGCATTGTCTTTTCACCGGCGGCGCTGGCCGTTTCCCAGTGGGCCGTGACCGTCGACGTGAAGTCGAATGACAGCACCAACCAGGAACGCGACGAAACCATGCGCACCAGCGACTGGTTCGATGTGGCGCACTACCCCACGGCCACGTTCACGGCCACCGCGTTCCGCGCCGGCAAGGGCCCCGGTGAGTATGTGGCGGACGGCGAACTTGTCATCAAGGGACGCAAGGTGCGCGTGCCATTGCCGTTCCGCTGGACTCCGGCCGCAAACGGCAAGACGGCGACATTGTCGGCGCAGGTGGTGCTGGACCGCCATGCATTCGCACTGGGCACCGGCGACTGGGCGGACGATGCCTGGGTCGGTCGCAATGTCACCGTGAATGTGCAGTTGGTGTTGAGCCGCTGAGAGTCGCGAGCAAGCTCGCTCCCACAAAGCCCAACAGCTTGCTCCCGACAGGAAGAGTCGCGAGCAAGCTCGCTCCTACAATAATCCGGTCGCGAGCAAGCTCGCTCCTACAATGGTTCAGTCGTCGCCGCCCTGCCGGAAGTCCACGCCGAGCGACCGCAGCTTGCGATACAGGTGAGTGCGCTCCATGCCCACGCGCTTGGCCAACTGCCCCACCTTGCCATTGCAGAGCAGCAACTGCTGCTGCAGATAGGCGCGCTCGAAAGCTTCGCGAGCCTCGCGCAGCGGCAGCGCGAGCAGGTCCTGCTTCACCAGGGGCTCGTCCTGCGCGGCAGCCATGGCCAGTTCGCGCTCGATGTCTTCGAGGCGAATCTCTTCTTCGCCACCCAGCACCAGCAAGCGATGCACCAGGTTGCGCAGTTCGCTGATGTTGCCGGGGAAAGGGTAGTTGCGCAGACGGTTCTGTGCCGCCATGCCGAAGCGGCGGAACGGCAGGCCTTCTTCGTCGACCAAGCGGTCCACGTAGTGGCGGAGCAGGTCCGGCACGTCTTCGCCGTAGTCGCGCAGGGGCGGAACTCGCAGCACCACCACGGCGAACGCTGAGTAGAGATCGCGACGCAACAGGCCCGGGGCATCGCCGGTGCGCTGTTCCACACCGGGCGCAACACTCGCGGACCAACGCACGTCGATGACCTGCGCTTGCCCGCCCTCGGGCGAATAGCGACCGGCCTCCATGTCCGCGGCCAGCACGCGCTGCGCAGTGGGTGACAGATCTTCAAGGCCATTGATGAACAACGTGCCACCGGCCGCCTGCGCATAGAAGCCGGGTTCGGTAGCGGTACCCCGCAGCACGCGCGCGGCGCTGGCGTCATCGAGCAGCCCGCCCACCACAGTGACGAACGGCTTGCCCGGACGACCCAACTGGTGCAAATAACGCGCGAAAGCTTCGCGGCCGCTGCCGGATTCACCCTGGAACACCACCGGCGAGGCATGCGGCGCCACCTGCTGCAGTTGTTCACGCAGCTGCGCAATGACGCGGCTCTTGCCGACCGGCGCCGGCAACCCTCCGCCGAGCAGGCGCAGGCCCTTGCGACGACGTCGCCCGGCTTCGAGCGCGCGCTCCACGGTACGCAGCAGCTTGTTCAGCGACAGCGGCTTTTCCACGAAATCGAATGCGCCCAGACGCGTGGCCTCGACGGCGGTTTCCACCGTGCCGTGGCCGGACATCATCACCACCGGGCAGCGCAAGGCACCCTCGCGCGACCATTCACGCAGCAGCGTGATGCCGTCGGTGTCGGGCATCCAGATGTCGAGCAGGATGAGGTCCGGGTCCCCTTTGGCACGGGCTGCCCGCGCGGCGGCGGCATTGGCGGCCACTTCCACTTCGAACCCCTCGTCCGCAAGGATTTCCTGCAGGGTGCTGCGGATGTCGGACTCGTCGTCCACGACCAGGATGCGGGATGCCGTCATGCTCGTTCTCTCCTCGGCTCGCTCTTGCGCGTCTCGCGCGCACCCAACTGGGCACGCGACTGCTCGTTCAGCGGCAGGGCCACCAGCACCCTGGCTCCACCCTCGGGACCATTGTGCGCCTCGATGCGGCCGCCGTGCTCTTCCACCACCTTCTTCACGATGGCAAGGCCGAGCCCGGTTCCCTTGGGCTTGCTGGTCACATAGGGGTCGAATACCTGGCCCATGAGTTCCCGCTGGAAGCCCGGGCCGTTGTCCACCACCTCGATTTGCACCACGGGCTGGCCGTGCCACTCCGTGCGGCGCGTGATGACCTGCACCGCCGGATCGGGCGTACCTTCCAGCGCTTCCAGCGCGTTCTTCAGCAGGTTCGAAAGAATCTGGCGCACGCGCCCGCGGTCCGCTTCCACCGCCTCGAGCCCGGGCTCCAACGTCAGTTCCACTTGCACCGGCGCTTCCCCGGCGCGGTAGAGCTCCGCCACTTCGGACACCAGCGCGTTCAAGTCGAAGGGCTCCAGTGCCAGTTGCGGTGCGCGGGCGTATTCGCTGAAGGCATTCACCATGCCCTTCATCGCTTCCACCTGCTGCACGATGGTATGCGTCGCGCGCTCCAGCACCTGCGCATCCTTCTCGTTCATGCTGCCGAGGAACTTGCGACGCATCCGTTCGGCGGACAACTGGATGGGCGTGAGCGGGTTCTTGATCTCGTGCGCCAGGCGGCGGGCCACTTCACCCCAGGCGGCATCGCGCTGTGCCTGCAGCAGCGTGGTGATGTCGTCGAACACCACCACGAACCCGCCAGCCGTTTCGCCCACCACGGGCAAGGCCGTACAGGCGCACATGAGCTCGCGCCGCGAGCCTTCGTCGTGAATGGGCACCTGCTCGCGCCACTCGGCCTGCCCCGACTGCAGGCGCTCGCCCACGCGGTCGAGGAATTGCCCCAGCCAGCGGTTCAGCCGCGAAGCATCCGCCAGCGCTACGCCAGCGACCTGCTCCGGGTCCACGCCGAGGATGCTGCCGGCCGCAGCGTTCATGCTGCGGATGTGCAAGTCAGGCTCGAAGGCGATGACGCCCGTGGACAGGCGCGCCAGCACGGTGGCGAGGTTCGCGCGTTCCTTTTCGACGGCCGCGCGGCTCAGTTCGGTTTCGGCACGCGCGCGCGCCAGTCGCTTCGTCATTTCGTTGAAGGACGTGACCAGAAAACCGATCTCGTCGCGCGAGGGCAGCGAGAGGCGCGTCTCGAAGTCGCCCTTGGCCACCGCGCGCGTGCCGGCGATGAGGTCCTGCACGGGCTGCACCAGGCGCTGCGCCCAGAACAAGGCGCCGTAGACCGCCGCCAGCAGCGACAGCAACAACACCATCGTGAGCGTGAGCGTGAAAGTGCCTTTGAGATAGGGGCGCTGGTAGGTGAGCCGGCCGTACTGCGCCGAAGCGCCCTGCACGCCTTCGGCGAGCTTGGCGAGCCGGTCGGGAATGGCGTACTGCCCTACCAGCACCAGCGGCTCTTCGCTGGGGGCTCGGCCCGGCAAAGGCGCTGCCGTGAACACGCCGTAGCCTCCATCACCGGTGGGGTCTAGGCTCACGAAAGGGCGGTCCTGCCGGGTTTGCAGCAGCACGTCCTCGCCAGGCAGCATGGGCAAGGCCCCGGCACCGGCGGAAGAAGAGAACGCGACCAAACGGCGGTTGGCGCCCACCACGATCATCTCTTCCGCGCCATTCGCACGGCGGATGCTGTCGAGGCGGACGACCACGCCGATTTCGCTTTCCCCGGAGAGCTCACGGGCCGCGCCTTCAGTGCGCGCCAGGAAATCGCCCATGCGCAGGCTGAGACTCGAGCGCGACAACGTCAGCGCATCCGCGAAGCCCTGCCGCACGTTCACGTCGAACCAGCTGTCGATGCCCCGGTTGAGGAACTGCAATGAAAGCCAATACACCACCAGCAACGGTACGACCGCGAGCACGGCGAAGGTCCCCACGGCACGCAGCATCATGCGCGAGCCGGGAACGTGGCGGCGGTAGTCCAGCGCCAGCCGCCAGGCCTTGCGCCCGATGAGGACCAGCAGCACGAGGATGCCGATGCCGTTGATACCAAGCAGCAGCGGCTGCAGCCGCGCAAAGGCATTGGCATCGGCCGCGGTGCGGGACAGCAAGCCCAGCGCCAAGGTGACGAACACCAAACCCACGCCCACCAGCAACACGGGCAGATAACGCGTCCAAGCACCGCGCGCAGGACCCGCCGTCGCTTGCGTGCTGCCCTGCGCGGCGTTCACGGCCGGACCGTCCAGGTGTACCAGTCGGTGGTGCGTTGCCACTGCACCCAGAACATCAGCATCTTCAGGCTGTCAGGCACTCCACCCACTTCGGCCGTGGCGCGCAGCGAGGCCTCGTAGGTAGCGCCATCTCGCAGCAACGGTGCGTCGATGATGGGGACACCGCGCGGGCGGGACAGATGCTCGAGCGCTGCCACCTGCGTGGGCCAGGACGTTTGCTGGCCGGTATTCAAGTGGGTCACGAGCCAGCGGTCGGACAGCGCGTGGTACTGCAAACGCCAACGCTGCTCGATTTCCGCCACCGTGGCGTCGGGCAGAAAACGGCGGTTGCGTCGCAACTGACTTTCCAGCGTCAGCGTGACCGGCACGCCATCGCGCAGCGCTTCCTGCGCGGTGGACGACAAGCCCAGTTCCAGCGTGGCGTTCAACTGCATGACGCCATCCACGGGCTCCAGATAGGCCGAGCGCACCTCGAACCGGGCCTCGTCTGCCAGAGCGACCGGCGCCACGCCGCACAACCCCAGCGCCGCGCAAAGCGCGACGAGAGTGACAAGACGACGATGTAGAGCCGGGGCTAGCACTGGGTGGAAAGTCCGTTCACTGGGCGCCTGCCGCCTGCCGCCGCAGCACGGCATAGCCGAAGCCATCTTGGTCTGCCGCACCGGGGAGCAGCACCAGACCGGGCAGGCCGGGTGAGACTACGGCGGGCAGCGCTTCCAGACGCAGCCTAGCAGACTCCGTCACTTCCACCGCCTCCAGGGTCTGGCGCAGGAAACGCCGTACCAGGAGACCGTTTTCGGCCTTCAGCACGGAACAGCTGGCATAGAGGAGTTCGCCGCCAGGGGCGAGCAAAGGCCACAGCGCCGCCAACAACCGCTCCTGTGCTGTCACGAACCCGGCGATGTCGGTAGCCCGTCGCAGCAGACGAATGTCCGGGTGACGCCGAATGACGCCGGTGCCCGAGCAGGGCACGTCGAGCACGATGCGGTCGAACGGGCGCCCGTCCCACCAGGCAGCCGTTTCCGCAGCATCCGCCACCAGCACCGTCGCGCGGTCCGTCAGACCCAACCGGGCGAGATTCTCGTCCACGCGTGCGGCGCGGCCTGCGTCGTCGTCCAGCGCCACCACCGTGGCTGTCGGGAAAGTTTCCAGCAGATGCCCGGTCTTGCCGCCGGGAGCCGCGCAGGCATCGAGAATGCGCAGCGGCGCGGCTCCACCCGCCGTCGCTGGCGGCGGCGACAACAGGTAGGGGGCCACCTGGGCCGCCGCATCCTGCACGCTGCAAAGGCCGGCCGCGAAACCCGGAATGGCCTCGACGGGGCACGGCTCATGCAAACGCACGGCACTCGGGAGCCAGGCGCAGGCTTCGGCACCGATGCCGGCCTCCGCCAGACTGGCGAGGAATGCTTCCCGCGTGGCGCGCAGCAGATTCACCCGCAGCCACAGCGGAGCGCGCGCATTGTTCGCCGCGAAAATCTCCGGAGAGCGCTCGTGCCAGTCGCGTTCGATGGCCTGCACCAGCCAGTTGGGATGCGCGGACTGCCCGGCGGGCGAACGGTCTGCGGCAAACAGGGCACTGGCGCGCTCCCGCTGCCAGCGCCGCAGCAAGGCGTTCACGTAACCGGCCGCCTTCGGCTGGCCCAGCACGCGGACCGCCTCCACGGTGCTGGTGACCACCGCGTGCGGTGGCGTGGCGGCGTCTTCCAGTTCGAACACGCCCGTGAGCAGCAAAGCCCGTACCGGGGCGGCGGTCTTGGACCAATCGCGGTTGGCGAGCGAAGCGATGGCCGGCTGCAGGCGCAGCAACGAGCGGATGGTGCCGAAGGCGATGGCCTGCAGTGCCGCGCGGTCCCCGGGGGGCAAGTCGCGGGCGGCAAGCGCCACCGCGGATTCGAGGGTATGACCCTTGTCGGTCACTTCCAGCACGGCGCGCGCGGCAGCGGCGCGCAGCAAGGTACTGCGGTCGGGTGCGCTCATGGCTGGGCTCCGTTCGTGGCAGGGACAACAGGTGACGTGCCAAGCACCCACCCAAGACAGGCGCCGGGGTCGCCCGGGTGACGCGCCTGCAGGAATTCGCGGACCGACACGGGCTTGCGGCCGGCCTCTTGAACGCGTTCAAGGCGCAGGCAGGTGGCCTCGCCGCAGGCCACTTCCAGGCCCGCCGGCGAAACGCCTACCACCGTGCCTGGCGCGGCAGCGGCCGTACCCGCCGGGCGCGGTACCGGACTGGCCGACCAAACGCGCAATTGCGCGCCCCGCCAGAGCGTTTCCGCCACGGGCCAGGGATCGAAGGCCCGTACTTGCCGGTCGAGCACTTCCGCCGCGCGCGTCCAGTCGAGCCGGGCTTCGGCCTTCTCCAGCTTGCGGGCGTAGGTGACACCCGCTGCGGGCTGCGCAACGAATTGCGCCGTACCCGCGGCTACGCGGTCCAGCGCCTGCACCACCAGCTCTGCCCCCAGTACTGCGAGACGGTCGTGGAGTTGACCGGCGGTTTCGCGCTCGCCGATGGGCGTGACGGCTTCCAGCATGACAGGACCGGTATCGAGCCCGGCTTCCATGCGCATGATGGCCACGGCAGTGGTGGCATCGCCGGCTTCGACGGCACGCTGGATGGGCGCCGCGCCGCGCCAGCGCGGGAGCTGCGAACCATGGATATTCAGGCAGCCGTGCGCAGGCACTGCGAGCACTTCAGGCGGCAGCAGCAACCCGTAGGCGACGACGACCATGACGTCCGGGCGGAACACTGCCAGCTCCGGCGCCGCTTCCGGCGTGCGCAAGGTGAGCGGCTGCAGTACCGGGAGGCCGTGGGCCAGCGCAGCCGCTTTCACGGGCGAAGGCTGCAATTGGCGCCCGCGTCCAGCCGGGCGGTCCGGCTGGGTATAGACGGCCACCACCTCGTGCGACGAGGCACAAAGCGCCTCGAGCGCCGGCACCGCAAATACCGGCGTGCCGGCAAAGACGATACGCACGGCAGCTACAGCGCGCGCGTGCGGCGGGACTTCTCGAGCTTGCTGCGGATGCGGCCGCGCTTCAGTTCCGAGAGATAGTCCACGAAGAGTTTGCCGTCGAGATGATCGAGTTCGTGCTGGATGCAGACGGACATCAGACCATCTGCCGCGTATTCGAAGGCCTTGCCGTGGCGGTCGAGCGCACGCACCACCACGCGCTCCGCGCGGCCGGTGTTCTCGTAGAACTTCGGAATGGACAGGCAACCTTCCTCGAGCGGCGACAGGCCTTCCTTGGAAACGATCTCGGGGTTGATGAACACCACGGGCTCGTTCTGGCCCTCGCTGCAGTCCGCCACCACGAGGCGGATGTGCTGGTCGACCTGCGTGGCAGCCAGGCCAACACCCGGGGCGGCGTACATGGTTTCGAACATGTCGTCGATCAGCCCCTGCAGGGCCGCGCCGAAGTCCGTGACCGGGCGCGCCACGGTGCGCAGTCGCGGGTCCGGGTATTCGAGAATCGTCAGGCGGGCCA
>JBEGRA010000449.1:0-4724 GCA_041180705.1 Pseudomonadota bacterium
CCGGACCCGCACCGATGACCGCCACGCGCTTGCCCGTGGGCTGCACGTGCGAGAGGTCCGGCTTCCATCCCTGCTTCAGGGCTTCGTCGGTGATGTACTTCTCGATGGAGCCGATGGTGACTGCGCCGAGACCATCGTTCAGCGTGCAGGCCCCTTCGCACAGGCGGTCCTGCGGGCAGATGCGCCCGCACATCTCCGGCAGGCTGTTCGTCTGGTGCGAAAGCTCCGCGGCTTCGAACAACTTGCCGTCGTTGAGCAGCTTCAGCCAGTTCGGGATGTAGTTGTGCACCGGGCACTTCCACTCGCAGAACGGGTTGCCGCACGAAAGGCAGCGGCCCGCCTGCTGCGCAGCCGCCTTCGGCTCGAAGGGCGAATAGATTTCCTTGAACTCCCGAATGCGCACTTCGACCGACACCTTGGTCGGGTCCGTGCGGGGAATGTCGAGGAACTGCAGGTTCTTGTCTGCCATGGCTTGGGTCCTGGTAGCGTCGCGTGGCTCAGGCCGCGCGGCGCAGGTTCTCGATGAGGGTGTCGATGGCGGCGGCCTTCGGCTTCACCAGCCAGAAGCGGCCGATGAACGAGCGCAGGTCATTCAGTATCGTTGCGCCCCATTCGCTGCCCGTTTCGCGCACATGCGTTTCGATGAGCGAACGCAGGTGGTGCTGGTACAGCTCCATGCCCTCGGAAGTGATGCGGTGGATATCCACGAGTTCGTGGTTGTAGCGGTCCACGAAGTCGCGCCCCTCGTCCAGCACATAGGCGAAGCCGCCCGTGAAGCCGGCACCGAAGTTCACGCCCGTACGGCCCAGCACCACCACGACGCCACCGGTCATGTATTCGCAGCAGTGGTCGCCCGCGCCTTCCACGACGGCGACAGCGCCCGAGTTGCGCACGGCGAAGCGTTCGCCAGCACGCCCGGCGGCGTAGATCTCGCCGCCAGTCGCCCCGTAGAGGCAGGTGTTGCCCATGATGGGCGTCTCGCGCGCCACGAACGAAGCGGCACGCGGCGGACGCAGCACCAGCTTGCCCCCAGCCATGCCCTTGCCCACGTAGTCGTTGGCGTCACCCTCGAGGCAGAGATTCAGACCACCGGCGTTCCACACGCCGAAGCTCTGACCCACGTTGCCTTCCAGGTTCACCGTGATGGGGGCATCCGCCATGCCCTGGTTACCGTAGCGGCGGGCAATTTCACCCGACAGCCGCGCACCGATGGAGCGGTTGCGGTTCTCCACGGGGAAACGGAACTCGCCGCCGCTGCGCGACTCGATGGCCGGCAGGGCCTCGCGCACCATGCGCTCCGCGAGTTCCCCCTTGTCGAACGGCGGGTTGCGCTCGTCGAGGCAGAACTGCGCGGTCTCGTCACCGAGGCCGGCATTCGACAGGATGGGCGTGAGGTCCAGCTTGCGCTGCTTCACCGTTTCGCCCGGCGCAATGTTCAGCAACTCGGTGCGACCGATGAGTTCAGCCATGGTGCGCACACCCAGCTGCGCCATCAGGCGCCGGCATTCTTCGGCGACGAACGTGAAGTAGTTCATCACCATCTCGGGCAGACCGACGAAGTACTTGGCGCGCAGCGTGTCGTTCTGCGTGGCCACGCCGGTGGCGCAGTTGTTCAGATGGCAGATACGCAGGTACTTGCAGCCCAGCGCGACCATGGGCGCCGTACCGAAGCCGAAGCTTTCGGCGCCGATGATGGCAGCCTTGATGACGTCGAGGCCAGTCTTGAGACCACCGTCCGCCTGCAGCCGCACGCGATGACGCATGTCGTTCAAGCGCAGCGTCTGGTGCGCTTCCGCAAGACCCAGCTCGAACGGCGTACCGGCATACTTGATGGACGACAGCGGGCTGGCACCCGTGCCGCCGTCGTGACCGGAGATGGTGATGAGGTCGGCGTAGGCCTTGGCCACTCCAGCCGCCACCGTGCCGACGCCCGGCTCTGCCACCAGCTTCACGGACACGAGCGCCTGCGGGTTCACCTGCTTCAGGTCGAAGATGAGCTGGGCAAGGTCTTCGATGGAATAGATGTCGTGGTGCGGCGGCGGCGAGATAAGGCCCACGCCCGGACGCGCGTAGCGCAACGTGGCGATCATCTCGTTCACCTTGTGGCCGGGCAGCTGGCCACCTTCGCCGGGCTTGGCCCCCTGCGCCACCTTGATCTGCAGCACTTCGGCGCTGACCAGATATTCCGGCGTGACGCCGAAGCGCCCCGAAGCCACCTGCTTGATCTTGCTGTTGCGCTCCGTGCCGTAGCGAGCCACCGCTTCGCCACCTTCGCCACTGTTCGAACGCGCACCGAGACGGTTCATGGCGATGGCCAGCGCCTCATGCGCTTCGGGCGACAACGCGCCCAGCGACATGCCCGCGCTGTCGAAGCGCTTGAGAATGGACGACACCGACTCGACTTCTTCGAGCGGGACGGGAGTCACATCGGTGCGCAGCTTGAACAGGTCGCGCAGCGTGCTCACCGGGCGATCGTTCACCAAACGCGCGAAGTCTTCCCAACGCGAATAGTCGCCCGTGACCACCGCCGCCTGCAGCGTGGCGACCACGTCCGGGTTGTACATGTGGTACTCGCCACCGTGCACGTACTTGTGCAGACCGCCTTGGTCCAGCGTCGACAGCGGGTTCCACGCGCGCGCGGCCAACTGCTTCTGGTCCGCCTCGAGGTCGGTGAAATCCGCGCCCTTCAGGCGGCTGACCGTGCCCTTGAAGCACAGATCCACCACTTCAGGGGCAAGCCCCACGATCTCGAACAACTGCGCCGAGCGGTAGCTGCCGATGGTGGAGATGCCCATCTTGGACATCACCTTGTACAGGCCCTTCTTCACGCCACGGCGATAGCTACGCCCCAACTCCTGCCTGGTCTCGGCGTCCATCTTCACCTTGCCCTTCTTGAGCAGGTCGAAGAGCGTCTGGTAAGCCATGTACGGATACACGGCGGTGGCGCCGTAGCCGATGAGGCAGGCGAAGTGGTGCGCGTCGCGGGCAGTGCCCGTTTCCACGAGCAGGTTGCACTTGCAGCGCAGGCCTGTTTCTACCAAGCGGTGGTGGACGGCACCCGTGGCGAGCAGCGCGTGCACTGGCACCTTGCCACGAACCAGATAGCGGTCCGACAGCAGGATGACGCCGACGCCGCGACGCACGGCCGCTTCGGCCTGGTCGCAAAGGCGCAGCAAGGCCTGCTGCAGCGGCTCGCTGTCCGGATGCTGCAGGTCGAGGAACTCGTGCGTAACGCCTTGGTCTTTCAAGCCGAGAATCTGGCGAAGCTTGCGCTGCGACAGGATGGGCGAGTTAAGTACCACCTGCCGCGCATGCTGCTGCGACGGCACGAACACGTTGCACTCCGGCCCAATCTGGGTCGAGAGCGACATGACGATGCTCTCGCGCAGCGGGTCGATGGGCGGGTTCGTCACCTGCGCGAACTGCTGGCGGAAGTAGTCGTACAGCGCGCGCACCTTGTGCGACAGCACGGGCATGGGCGTGTCGTCGCCCATGGAGCCCACAGCCTCGCTTTCATCTTCGGCCAGCACGCGAATGATCTCATCGCGCTCTTCGGCCGTGATGTTGAACATCTTCTGGTAGAGCGCCAGCGTCTCGCGATCGAACGGCTCGGCCGCGAGGCGCGGGTCGATGAGGTCGCTCTCGAGATAGCGAACGCCCTTCTTCAGCCAGGTCTTGTAAGGGTGGCGCGTCTTCAGCAGGTCATCGACCCGCGTGTTGTCCATGAGTTCGCCGGTCTGCAAGTCCAGCACCAGCATCTCGCCGGGCCCGAGCTTGCCCTTGCGCACCACGTCTTCGGGACGGAAATCCCACACGCCCATTTCCGAGGCGATGGTGAGATGGCGGTTCTTCGTGATGACCCAACGCGCCGGGCGCAGGCCGTTGCGGTCGAGCGTGCAGGCGGCATAGCGGCCGTCCGTGGTGACGACACCGGCCGGGCCGTCCCACGGCTCCATGTGCGGCGCGTGGAATTCATAGAACGCGCGCAGGTCGGGGTCGAGCGTGTCGACGCTCTGCCATGCCGGCGGAATGAGCAGACGCAGGGCATGCATGACATCGAGGCCGCCCATGAGCAGCACTTCGAGCATGTTGTCGAGGCTCTGGCTGTCGCTGCCGGTCATGGATACCAACGGCAGCACGTCCGAGAGGTTCGGCAACATGGGCGAACGCAGGATGGGCCCGCGAGCCACCGCCCAACTGCGGTTGCCGGCGATGGTGTTGATCTCGCCGTTGTGGGCCAGCAGGCGGAACGGGTGCGCCAGACGCCACTGCGGCAGCGTGTTCGTGGAGAAGCGCTGGTGGAACACCGCCACCGAGGTTTCCATGCGCGGGTCGCAGAGGTCCGGGAAGAACTCCGGCAGATGCGCGGGCATGACCATGCCCTTGTAGACGAGCGTACTGGCCGACAGGGACGGCAGATAGAACACGGGGTCCTTCTGCTCCAGCAGCTTTTCCGCGCGGCGACGCGCCATGAACAACTTGCGGTTGAAAGCAGCCTCGTCGATGTCCTCGAGGCAGTTGACGAACACCATCTCGATGGCCGGGAGCGTGCGCATGGCTTCGGCGCCGCAGGCGTTCGGGTTCGTGGGAACCACGCGCCAACCGGCTACCTGCAGGCCCTCGCGGACCAACTGTGCTTCAAGCACCTGGCGCGCACGGGCAGCGCTGTCTTCCAGCCGCCCAAGGAACACCAGACCGGCCGCAAACCGCTCCACCAGCGCGAT
>JBEGRA010000450.1:0-3799 GCA_041180705.1 Pseudomonadota bacterium
CGAAAGTCAGGCTGACGATGGCGGCAGTGCGCTCGCCCTCGGCCGCGTTCTGCTGCCAACCGGGCAGGCCGCGCAGCCCTTCAAGCAAACGCTGCTCCCAGGACCGGTGCCGCTCTTGCGCGGCGGGCAACTGTTGGGTGGCAGCCACGGCGGCAGCGGCAAACGAAGCGACCAATGCCGTTGGGGGGGTACCGGGCCGCAGCCCCCCTTCCTGTCCACCGCCGAACGTCAGCGGCTGCAGCACGGGGCGCGGCGAGCGCCGCACATAGAGCGCACCCACACCCACCGGGCCGCCGCACTTGTGGGCCGAGAGACTCAGCAGATCCACATCCAGAGTAGCAACGTCCACGGGTACCTTGCCCAAGGCCTGCGCTGCGTCGGTGTGGAGCAAGGCACCGTGCCGGCGGCAAACCGCCGCGATTGCCGGGATGTCCTGCACGACGCCAGTCTCGTTGTTCACCAGCATGAGCGATACCAGCACCGTGTCTTCGCGCAAGGCCGCGGCGACCATCTCCGGGGTGACCCGCCCGTCAGCTCCGGGTTGCAGGTAGTCGATGGGGTGGCCTTCGCGCGCCAACTGCGCGCAAGCATCCAGCACCGCGCGATGCTCGGTGCGCGCCGTAAGCACCCGGCCCTTGCCTCCCACACTGGCGGGCGTCCCTGTAGGAGCGAGCTTGCTCGCGACTGTCGGCAGCAAGCTGCCTCCCACACTGGAGGGGGTCCCTGTGGGAGCGAGCTTGCTCGCGACTGTCGCCGCCGCCCGCACAGCCCCCAGCACCGCCAGGTTGTCTGCCTCGGTGGCACCGGAGGTGAACACCAGCGCTTCCGGCGCTGCGCCAATGCAGCCCGCCAGCGCGGCACGCGCAGCAGCGAGCGCTTCGGCCGCGAGCCGCCCGGGCACATGCGCCCGTGCCGTGGGGTTGCCCGGCTCCAGCAGGCCCGCCAAAGTCGGCTTGCCGTCGACTTGCTCCAGAAGCGCCGCGCGGGCCTCGGGGCGCAGGGGGCTGGTCGCCGCATGGTCGAAGTACGGCAAAGGAGCCAAAGCCGGCACTGTCCCGACCGCGGCCTCGACCGCGGAGAGGAAGCCGCGGAGCAGGTTCACCTCCTGCTGGTCCGGGATGGCCCGGTGCAGCAGGCGCCGCAAGCGGCGCGACACGTGGGCGGAATTGCCATGCGTCTCGAAACCCGCGCGCTGCATCACGCGGTCCAGATGGGCATACAGGTGCTCGACCGCCTCCGCCGGCGGCAACGGCGTCTCGCGATCGGGCAGCACCGGCTGCGCGCCCGCCGCCATGCGCAGTTCATAGGCCAGCAACAACACCGCCTGCGCGAGGTTCAGAGAACTGTAGTCGGGGTTCGTCGGCACCTGCACCAGGGCATGGCACAGCGCGAGATGGTCATTCGTCAGCCCGGTTCGCTCGGGCCCGAACAGCAGGGCCACCGGGGCTTGCTGCGCTTCCCCCGTGGCCCGCACCGCTGCTTCACGCGCGGCCAGAATGGGCCAGGGGTACTGCGTACGCACGCGCGCCGTGGTACCCAACACGAACCCGCAGCCGGCAAGCGCGGCGGGAACGTTATCCACCACCTGCGCTGTTTCCAGAACGTCTGCAGCGCCGGAGGCCAGTGCCGTGGCTTCCGGATGCGGAAACTGCCGCGGCGCCACAAGCCAGAGGTCGAGCAGCCCCATGTTTTTCATGGCGCGAGCCACCGCCCCGATATTGCCGGGGTGGCTGGGTTCGACGAGGACGATGCGGACGGGGAAAGCCATGCCTCTATTGTAGTCTGCTAGACTGTTCCCGCCGGTCACCGCACCGTGCGCGCTCTTTCACCGCCCTGCCCTGCCACCTCGAGGACTTGCCCATGCATGCCCTGCTCAACATTGCCGTGCGCGCTGCGCGCCGTGCCGGAGACTTCGCCGCCCGCAACATGGGCCGGCTCGACAAGGTGGAAGTGGTGGCCAAGGGCCGCAACGACTTCGTCAGCGACATCGACCGCGCGGCCGAACGCGACATCATCGAAACCATCCGCAAGGCCTACCCGCACCACGCCATCCTCGGCGAGGAAGGCGGCGCATTGGCCGGCATGGCGCCGCGCAATCGCTACGAGGCGGAAGACGAAGTCGAATGGGTCATCGACCCGCTCGATGGCACCACGAACTTCCTGCACGGCTTCCCTCAGTTCTGCGTCTCCATCGGCGTGAAGGTGCGCGGGCGCGTGGAACATGGCGTGGTCTACGACCCGAACCGCCAGGAGCTTTACACGGCCACCCGCGGCAGCGGTGCCACGCTGGATGGTCGTCGCCTGCGCGTCAGTCAGGCGAAGACACTCGAGGCTGCGCTCGTCGGCACCGGCATCCCCTACCGCGCCAATCTGAAGTGGAAGGACGCCTACCTGAAGATGCTCGGCAGTGTCATGGAGCACACGGCCGGCGTGCGCCGTCCGGGTTCGGCCGCGCTGGACCTCGCGTACGTGGCGGCCGGTCGCTTCGACTGCTTCTTCGAACTGGGCCTCTCGCCCTGGGACACGGCGGCGGGCGTGCTGCTGGTGCAGGAGGCCGGCGGCAGCGTCGGCACTTTCACCGGCCAGCCCTACGACGACCGCGGCCACTTGGTGGCCGGCTCGCCGCGCGCCTATCAGGCGCTGCTCGAGTTGCTGCGCCCGCACCTCCCGGAAGACCTCGCAGACTGACAGGGCCTCCCCCCTGCTACTCGCGCGCAGTCCCTGCTACAGTCAGGCACTGCGCGTGAGGGACGCGCTGCACCTGTGACCATCGGTCACGGGCCTTGTCAGGAACCGGGGGAGACCCACCGAATGAGTCTGTTCATCACCAAGCCCGTGCAGGATGCTGCCGCGGCGGAATCGGGCCTCAAGCGCTCGCTCACCGCCACCCAGCTCACGCTGCTCGGCATCGGCGCCGTCATCGGCGCGGGCATCTTCGTGCTTTCCGGCCATGCCGCTGCGGAACACGCCGGCCCGGCCATCGTGCTCAGCTTCATCATCGCCGGCATCGCCTGCGGCTTTGCGGGCCTGTGCTACGCGGAATTCGCCGCCATGCTGCCTGTCTCGGGCAGTGCCTACTCCTACTCCTACGCCACGCTGGGCGAATTCGTCGCTTGGTTCATCGGCTGGAAACTAGTGCTGGAATACATGTTCGCCGCCTCCACGGTGGCGGTGGGTTGGTCCGGCTACCTGAACAGCTTCCTCGGGCACTTCGGCGCCGCCTTGCCGGAAAGTCTGGCCGCTGCCCCGCTGAACGTCGTCGATGGCTCCATCGTCTACACCGGCGGTCTCGTGAACCTGCCTGCCGTGGCCATCATCGCCGCCATCAGCGGTCTGTGCTACGTGGGCATCACGCAGTCGGCTTTCGTCAACAGCATCATCGTCGCCATCAAGGTCACGGTCATCGTGCTGTTCGTGGCTTTCGCCGCCAGCTACGTCAACGCGGACAACTGGCATCCGTTCATCCCGGAAAACCAGGGCCCGGGCAAGTTCGGCTTCGACGGCATCGTCCGCGGTGCCTCGGTGGTGTTCTTCGCCTACATCGGTTTCGACGCCGTTTCCACGGCCGCCGGCGAAGCGAAGAACCCGCAGCGCGACATGCCCATCGGCATCCTCGGCTCGCTGGCCATCTGCACCGTCATCTACATCATCGTGTCGCTGGTGCTCACGGGCCTTCTGCCGTATCCGGAGCTGTCCACGCCGAAGCCGGTGGCCACGGCGCTCGAGCACTACCCGGCGCTGGGCTGGCTGAAGCTCGTGGTGGAAGTGGGTGCCATCGCCGGCCTCAGCTCCGTCATCC
>JBEGRA010000451.1:0-4842 GCA_041180705.1 Pseudomonadota bacterium
GTCTTCACCGTTCTGGCCCGCCCTGCCTTGGCTTCCATGGAGGCGGGCGAGATACCTACGGTGGTGGTCACCGGCGAGCGTCTGGACTACGGTTCGGCCGCGACGGCTCGTTCCACCAAGACGGATACGCCGCTCATCGACGTGCCGCAGACGATTCAGGTGGTCACTCGCGAACAGTTGAACGACCAGGCCCAACACAGCCTGGGCGAGGTGCTGCGCTATGTGCCGGGCGCGAGTGTGGGGCAGGGCGAGGGCAACCGGGACCAGGTGACGCTTCGCGGCCAGAACACGTCTGCGGACTTCTTCCTCGACGGGGTACGGGACGACGTTCAGTACTTCCGCAGCCTCTACAACGTGGAGCGCGTGGAAATCCTGAAGGGCCCCACCGCCTTGCTGTTCGGTCGCGGGGGCGGGGGCGGGGTCGTGAACCGCGTGCAGAAGACGCCCTCATTGGAAGGCTTCAGCGCGGGACTGGCCACCAGTCTCAATTCGTTCGGGGCCCGTGATATTGCCGGCGATGTGAACGCACCGTTTTCTGCAGCCGGTGCAGTGCGGCTGAACGCCTACCATGAGCATCTGGACAACCACCGCGACGCGTTCAGCGGCACGCGGTATGCCTTCAACCCGCAGGTGGCCTTCGCACCGGCGGAGGGCTGGCGCTTGGTGCTGAGCTACGAGGACGTCCACGACGATCGCGTCGCTGACCGTGGCGTCCCGGCCTTGGCGTGTGCCCAGCCTTGCACTCCGGAGCCATTGTGGGGCCATCGCGCCACCTTCTTCGGCGTGCCGGGTATCAACCGCACGGGTGTCGATGCACGCATCGTCATGGCTCGTCTGGACGCAGAACTGTCGCCGAACTTGAGTTGGTCCACATCGCTGCTGCAGGGCGACTACGACAAGTACTACGGCAACGTGTACGCGAATGGCGCAGCGACGGCAGTCAACGGCTCGGTGGCGCTCGCGGCATACACGGACCGCACGGTCCGCGATAACCGCATCGCCCAGACG
Organism: Pseudomonadota bacterium; assembly: GCA_041180705.1. Taxonomy (GTDB): domain Bacteria; phylum Pseudomonadota; class Gammaproteobacteria; order Steroidobacterales; family Steroidobacteraceae; genus CAIOHZ01. The sequence goes on from JBEGRA010000451.1 coordinate 1,009, forward strand.
AACCTGGTGTGGACCGGCAATCTCCTTGGGGTCGGCAACAAGGTGTTGTTCGGCATGGAAGGTGGGCGACAGGCCTCGACCAACGTGCGCCGCGATGGCGTGCTGTCCGTGCGCACGCTGAACCTCGCGAACATCACTTACCCGTCCGTTGCATTCCCCGTGGCCAATCGCGACACCGTGTCGACGGTGAAATTCATGGCGGTGTACTTGCAGGACGAAATCGCCATCACCCGGAAACTCGATCTGGTGCTCGGTTTGCGTTTCGACCGCTTCGACATCGCCGGCACGGACCGCGCATCCAGCCCGCAACGTCCGTTCGCGCGCGTGGACGAGAAGGTCACGCCGCGGCTGGGGCTGGTCTATCAACCCAGCGACCAATTGTCTTTCTACGTCAGCCGCAGCCAGTCGTTCCTGCCGCGCTCCGGTGACCAGTTCCTTGCCCTGTCGACGGTTCAGGAGAACCTGGCGCCCGAGCAGTTCACCAACCGCGAGGCCGGGGTGAAGTGGGATGTGGCGCCGGAGCTTGCAGCGACGTTCGCCGTGTTCCAGCTCGACCGCACCAACGCTACGACGCCGAACCCGCTGAACCCGGCGGTCAGCATCAATGTTGGCGGTACGCGTACCCGTGGCATTGAGCTCGGCCTGAGTGGGCGGCTCACCGCCGACTGGCAGCTGAGCGGTGGCTATGCCCTCCAGCAGGCGCGCTTGCGCGGCAACGAAGCCGTGGCATTGGCACAGGTGCCGGAGCGGCAGTGGTCGCTGTGGAATCGCTACGACGTCAACGAGCGCTTCGGGCTGGGCCTCGGCGTGGTTCATCAGGCCAGCCAATTTGCCGCTATTCGCATCTCTCCCAACGTCACGCGTCTGCCGGGTTACACGCGCGTGGATGCGGCCGCTTTCTACCATTTGTCCGACCGCGTGCAACTGCAAGCGAATGTCGAGAACTTGCTGAACGCCAGCTATTTTGCGGACGCCCACAACAACAACAACATCACTCCCGGAGCGCCGCTGAATGCCCGGCTTTCGCTGCGCATGAACTTCTAGCCGGCTGCTGGTCCACGACTACCGGTCTTGTATTGCCTGCCGCGGCGCGGCAGCATGACCGGATGTCGTCTTCCACTCGTGCCACCAAAGCCCTCGAGCAAGCCCGCGCCGTGTTCACGGTGCACCACTACCCCTACGACCCGGGAGCGGACCGCGTCGGTCTGCAGGCGGCGGAGGCCTTGGGCGAAGTGCCGGCGCGGGTGCTGAAGACCCTGATGACCAAAGTGGATGGCAAGCCGGCCTGCGTCATCCTGCCGTCTGACCGCGAAGTGTCCATGAAGAAGTTGGCGGCAGCACTCGGGGGCAAGGCAGCGGAGATGATGCCGCCTGCCGAGGCGGAGCGCCTGACCGGCTACAAGGTCGGTGGCATCAGTCCCTTCGGGCAGATGAAGCGCGTCCCGGTAGTGCTGGAGGCGGCTGCGCTCGAGCATGAACTCGTGTACTTGAACGGTGGTCAACGCGGTCTGCAGGTGAGGATGGATCCGCGGGAGATTGCCCGCGCGCTCTCAGCCGTCGCGGCACCCGTAGTGGCTGGCCCATGAACGTAGACACCGGCCCCGCGCCAGTTCCTGCCTTGCAACCGTTGCCCGAGGTGTTGCGGGAGTCCGCGCCGGAACGCCCGCCACTGCTGGTCGACTATTTGCAGCGGCTCGGACTAGCGCGCGGAGCGCCTAGCCACGCACTGCTGGAACAGGTGATGCAGCGCCACCTGGAGAGGTTTCCCTTTGCCAGTGTCGGCGTGCGCCTGCGCAACGATTTGCCCCTCGACTTGCCGCAGTTGTTCGAACGTCTGGTGCTGCGGCAGCGCGGTGGCTACTGCTTCGAGCAGAACCGTTTGCTTCAGGAAATGCTGGACGAACTTGGCTTCGCGACGCGACTGGTGCTGGCGCGGGTCATCTACGACCAGAACACGCATCCCGGGCTGACGCATCGCATGATGCTGGTGTCACTCGAGGGCCAGACCCACGTCGTGGATGCAGGCTTCGGGCCGCTGGGTCCGCGAGTGCCTGTGCCGTTTTCCGGAGAGGAGCGGGCGGATGGTTGGCGACGCTTTCGCGTCGCCGAACTCCGTCCGGGAGAGTTCCACCTGCAGGTCCTGAAAGAGACGGGCTGGTTTTCGCTCTACCGTTTCGAATTGCACCGCTACGGCGAGAACGACTGCGAGCTCGGGCATTTCTATTCGCACCGCCACCCCGCCGCTACTTTCGTGAACCATCTCGTGGTGGCGCGGTTGCTGCCCGATCGCATCCTGTCACTGCGGAACCGCGATTATCGCGTGCTCAAGGCCGAGGGTGATGTGGACGGCGTAGTGGCCAATGCAGACGAACTGCATGTCCTGCTCACGCAGGAACTTGGCCTAAACGTCACCGCGGAAGAAGCCTCTCGCCTTTTCGCGGCACTGCCTCCGGGTTCAGGCGTTCCAGCGATCCGCGCCTAAAACAGTTGCCCCTGCCGCTCATTCGACGCCTTTGCGCGGCGCGTTTTCATGCCGCTTTGGGGCAGTCCGCTTTTGCGCGAGCCATGCTTTTGTTGAATGCTGCCAGCCTCGCGATGGGCCGCGGGCGTTTTGCGCAGGCCATGGAGTCGCTCCTTGGCCGCCGCCAGGGCACTGCGTTCATCGACGATGGGCTGCGGATAGGCGGCGGTACCGAATTCGGGCACCCAGCGGCGTATGTACTCGCCGCGTGGGTCCTGGTCCTGAGCCTGCTTGGCGGGAGAGTAGATGCGCAGGGTGTTGATGCCGGTAGTGCCCGACTGCATCTGCAGTTGGCTCCAGTGGATGCCAGGTTCGAAGTCGAGAAACTGGCGTGCCAGGAACAAGCCGGGCTCGCGCCAATGCAACCACAGGTGATAGGCCGCAAAGCTCACCAGCATGGCTCGCATGCGGAAGTTCAGCCAGCCGGTGGCCACTAATTGGCGCATGCAGGCATCCACCATGGGAAAGCCGGTACGGCCTTCGCACCATGCCTGCAGTCGCTCCCGGTCTTCCGATTGCAGTTCCACGCCGTCGCCGGGGCGCAGTCCGTCCGTCGTACGCGCGAAGTTGCGCCATTCAATCGCCGGTTCGTCTTCCAGCTTCTGCATGAAGTGGCAGTGCCAGCGAAGCCTGCCGGCAAACCCGCGCAGGCCATAAGCCAGTTCCCGACTGCTGGCGGCCTGAATGGCGGCTTCGGTGGCTTGGTGGACCGTACGTATCGACAGGCTGCCGAATGCAAGGTGCACCGACAATCGGCTACAGCCGGTGTCGGCAGTCAGCGGGCTGGAGATGTTCTTCCGGTAGCCCATCGCGCGGTGACCGAGGAAGCTGGCGAGGGTAGCCTCTGCCGCTGCTTCTCCGGGTGGCTGCGGAAGTGCCGCGGGTGGCACCTGCAAATCGCGAAGCGAGGGCAGGGTCAATGGCATGGATGAGAGCGCGAAGCGTGCCGGTGCATTGAAGTGATTCGGGATCGGCACGCGGGGCGAGTCCATTCGCTGCTGCCAGCGCGCGGCCCAGCCATGCCTGTCTCGCAGGCGGCGTACTACGCCTGTCTGTGCCCATTCCCGCCACTGCACGCCCTTGGCCCGACACCAGTTCGCCACGGCCTTGTCGCGTTCGTAGGTCCACCCGGGGCCAGTCTCTTCGTGGCTGAGCAGCTGTGCGAAAGGGAACTCGGCATGCAGCGCGGATAACACCGCAGTGGCCTCGCCGATACGCACCAGCAGGGGCAAACCGCGCGAGGCGAGGCTGGACTGAAGTTCCGCGAGGCACTTCACCAACCAATTCACGTGCCGCGGGTGGCATTCCGGGCT
>JBEGRA010000452.1:0-9727 GCA_041180705.1 Pseudomonadota bacterium
TACTCCTTGTAGGAGCGAGCTTGCTCGCGACTCTTCAGTGGCGCCGGATGAAATAGCAGGCGTGGATGCGCGCATTGCGCGCGAAATCCTTGGGCACGCTGCGCGCACTGACGTCTTCCACTTCCAGCCCGCTGTCCGGCGCCACCAGCGCGGGGTCGAGCCGGAACTTCGTGGCATTGGTGGAAAACACCAGCAGCCCCCCGGGCGCGAGCAGGTCTGCCACGTCCTGTATCAGCGCCGCATGGTCGCGCTGCACGTCCCACGTGCCCTGCATCCGCTTGCTGTTCGAAAACGTCGGCGGATCCAGAAAGATGAGATCCCAGCCACCGGCACGGCCGGAAGCCCGGGCAGCACGGGCCGCCATCGCTTCTTCCTGCACCCACTGCAGGCAATCCGCTTGGATGAACGCATGGGCCGGACCATCAAGGCCATTCAACCTGAAGTTCTCGCGCGCCCAGTCGAGATAGGTATGGGACAGGTCCACGGTGGTGGTTTGCGCACCGGCGGACGCCGCATAAACACTGGCCGCACCCGTGTACGCAAACAGGTTCAGAAAGCGCACCACCGGACGCCGCCCCGGGTTCGCCACCAGGGCGGCCCGTTGCTCGCGAACCTTGTCTCGCAACCAGCCGCGCACCGGCCTGTGGTCCAGAAACAGACCGGTATCAAGGTAGTCCGTGAAGTTCACGGCGAACTTCAGCCCGCCTTCGCTCACCTCATGGAACTGCTGCTGCTGCGCCAGCTTGGTGTACTGCGCATCGGGCCCCTGCGGGCGGCGCGTGCGGAAATAGAGTTGGCGCTCACTCAGGCCCAGCACGCCCGGCAGGGAAGCCAGCACTTCTTCGCGCCGCACCTTGGCGCGCGCCAGGTCCACCGTGCGTGGCGCTGCATATTCCTGCACGTAGGCTACCGGCGGTTCGGTGCCATACCAGTCGATGGCAAAGGCGTATTCCGGCATGTCGGCATCGTAGAGCCGATAGCACTGCACGCCCTCGCGTGCCGCCCAGGTGCGACGTTCCGCGACGTTCTTGCGCAAACGGTTGGCGAACATCTGTGCACCAGGCCGTTCGGCAATGGCGCTGTCCACCGTGGGTGGCCGGCCCGGTTCACGCTCACGGTGGAAGTGTTCGGGCTGCACGTCGAAGCGCAGCAACCGGCACTCGATGGGCCCGTTGAAAATGGTGTGACTTCTACGCGCTTCCAGACGCAAGCCCTTGCATAACTGCGGGTTGCCCGTGAACACGCCGGCCTTCCAACCCACGTAGCGTTCACGTAGCACCACGCCGAGGTCGGCGTAGAGGCCCTTCAACTGCTCCACCTCGCCGAGGCGTTCGCCATAAGGTGGGTTGGTCAACAGCAAGCCCGTGGCGTGCCGCGGCTTCAACAACTGCGAAAGTTCGCCAGGCTGCAAATCCACCAGTTCCGCGACGCCAGCACGTTGTGCATTCTCGCGGGCGGCGCGAATGGCCTGCCCGTCACGGTCGCGACCAAAGATACGCCCCGCCACCAGAGTGCTGCGTGCCCGCGCGGCATCTGCGGCAGACTTCATGCCATGCCACAGGGCAGCGTCGTGCCCGGCCCAGCGTTCGAAACCGAAACGCGCGCGCAACAGACCAGGGGCAATGCCAGCGGCGATGAGGGCGGCTTCAATGACCAGCGTACCGCTGCCGCAGAGGGGGTCCACGAAGTCGCCGCCTTCCGCGGCCACTGCGGGCCAACCCGCGCGCAGGAGCAAACCCGCCGCGAGATTTTCCTTCATGGGAGCGGCAACGCCACGCGCACGGTAACCCCGGCGATGCAGCGGCTCGCCGGCCAGGTCCAGCGCCACCGTGGCCACGTCCTTCGACAACCGAATATGCAAACGCAAGTCCGGTGCGACCGGGTCGATATCGGGACGTGTGCCGGTCTTGTCGCGCAGTTGGTCGACTACCGCATCCTTGGCCTTCAGCGTGATGAACTGGGTATGCGTCAGTTGCGACGCCGTGGCTTTGGCATCGATGGCGAACGTGGCGTCAGGCGTGAATACGCTGGACCAATCGACGGAACGGACGCCTGCGTAAAGTTCTTCCGGCGTGGCGGCCGGCACGCGTGCCAGCACCAGCAACACGCGGCTGGCAATGCGCGACTCCAGACACAGGCGATAGGCCGTCTCCAGCGTGGCGAGGCAGCGACCACCATAAGTGCGCTCTTCCACGGCTTCGGCACCGGCGGTGCGCAATTCAGCCAGCAGCAGGTCACTGAACCCACCAGGCGCAGTAACCATCAATTCATGGCGGGGCAGTTCGGTCACAGAGGTTTCACGGTGTGTTTGGGAAGGGCCCGCACCAGCAGGCGATAGATATCCGGATCGAACGGGGGCAAAGCAGCCTGCCGGAGCGTATCCAGTTGCTCGTCAGTGTACGCGCTTCCAAGGTGGCGCCATTGGTCGAACACATGAAGCTCCGTCTCGCCACGCCAATTCCGCTCCGCCAGCGCGACACGCCCGGAGTAAGGCCAAGACGGCAACTGCTGGTTCGCCAGCGCCAGACGTGCACGCACGGTGTGCAAGGCAACGGGCTCCTTGCCGGTACAAGCGCCTTTGCAGCGCCCCACCTGAAAGCCGAAACAACTGCCGCCGCCGCGCCCGGCTTTCTCGAGCCCAAGGACCTGCAGGCACAAGTGCTTGCCGCGAGCCAGCGCTTCCAGCGCCTTGCGGGCATCCGCCGCCGTCTTGTGCAGCCCGTAGGTGGGCTCCCCGGGCGGCGCATCCTCGAGCACCAGCACTTCCGCGCGCCCTGCCCCCGCTTCAGGCAGCACCACGGTCCACACCTCGTCGCTGCGGCGCAGTCGCCGGTTGTGCAGCGGCTGCAGTTCCTTCACCAGTCTGGCCTCGAGCAACAACGCCCCGAGTTCCCCGGCGGTTTCCGTCCATTCCACGCGCCGCACTTGCCGCGTCAGCTTCAGTTCTTTCGTGTCCGCATGCTCGCGGGCGAAGTGCTCGAGCACTCGGTCGCGCAGGCGCTTGCTCTTGCCCACATACAGCAGAGCGTCGTCTTCACCGTAGAAACGGTAAACGCCCGGCCCATCCGGAAGGTCGTCCAGCAAGTCCGGTGGCAACTGCGGCGGCAACGGGGCCAACCGCAACAGGTCGTCAAGGACAGGACCGAGTTCGTGCGGCGCGAACCGCTCGCGCACTTGCGCGAGAAATCCCACCAGTACCTCGGCATCGCCGAGCGCGCGATGCCGCGCTGAGCAGGTCAACCCGTGCCGCGCAATGACCGCATCCAGGTTGTGGCGATGTTCCGCGGGAAACAGGCGCCGCGACAGCTTCACCGTACACAGCACCGGCACCTGCAACCGCAGGCCCAAACGCCGGAACTCCGCGCGCAGAAAGCCGTAGTCGAAACGTGCGTTATGCGCCACGAACAGCCTGCCCTGCAGCCAACCCATCACTTCGGCGGCGATGCGCTCGAACGAAGGCGCGTCCGCCACGGCTTCGTTCGTGATGCCTGTGAAAGATTCGATATGCGAAGGAATACGACAGCCCGGGTTCACCAGCGAACTGAAGGTCTCGGTGCGACCATCAGGCGCTACGGCAACCAGCCCCACCTCGATGATGCGACTGTGCAAGGGGTTGCCCCCCGTCGTCTCTAGGTCGACGCAGACATAGCCTTGATCAAGCATGGAGATCATCCTGTGCAGGGAGCCCATTCAAGAGTCGCGAGCAAGCTCGCTCCCACACCTACCCCCATCGGGGGCTACCCCTGCACGGGCCGCGTGTGGCCATCCAGCGTGGTCAATGCCGTGTACAACTCCGGGCGGCGGTCCCGATACACGCCCCAGTTGCGGCGGTAGTCGCGAGTGGCGTCGAGGTCGAAGGTATGGACGAGCACACCTTCACTGACCCGGTCCGCCACTTGCACCAGCGCACCCGTGTGGTCCGCGATGAAGCTGGAACCGTAGAAGGTGATGCCATTCTGTTGCCCGTCTTCGCGACCGATACGATTGCTGGCCACCAGCGGCACCATGTTGGCAGCGGCGTGGCCCTGCATCGTGCGCGTCCAGTGGTCCTTGCTGTCGAGCGTGGGGTCCTGCGGCTCGCTGCCGATAGCCGTGGGGTACAGCAGCAGTTCCGCACCGTGCAGCGCCATGACGCGCGCGGGTTCCGGAAACCACTGGTCCCAGCACACCGCCGCACCAATGCGCGCGAAGCGGGTGTCCCACACCTTGAACCCCGTATCACCCGGAGCGAAGTAGAACTTCTCGTGGTAGCCCGGGCTCTCGGGAATGTGCGCCTTGCGGTAGTGCCCGAGCACTTCACCACCCGCATCCACCATCACCAGCGTGTTGTAGAGCGTATTCCCGTCGCGCTCGTAGACGGATACCGGCAGGACGACGTTCAGCTCCGCGGCAAGCCGACGCAGCAAAGCCACCGCAGGGTTGTCCGCCAGAGGCACTGCGAGCGCTTGGTAGTCGTAGCGATGGTCGACGCAAAAGTAAGGCGTCTCGAACAGTTCCTGCACGAGGATGACCTGCGCACCCCGGGCGGCTGCCGCACGGACGACGCGTTCGGCAGCGGCGAGATTGGCAGCGCGATCCCAGGAGCAGGCGAACTGGGTGGCAGCGACGGCGAGATGGCGGGGCATGAACGTTGGCCTCGGCGAAAAACTGGCGCCATGGTAACGGCTGGCGCCGCGCAACGGAAAACTCGCACACCCACGGCCACAATCGAGCCTACCGGCAGAACCGGCGCGCCGTTAGAAGGTAGGCGGCGTGCTCGCCGAGATGATTTCGCATTCTTCGCGCCCGGGGTTGCGGAAGCGGTGCGGTACGGAACTCGAAAAGTAGTAGGCCTCGCCGGGCTGCAGCACGCGACTGCTGCCACCGACTGTCAATTCCATGGTGCCCCGAACCACAACACCCCCCTCCTCGCCTTTGTGCGTCAGCATTTCCTCGCCCGTATCCGCGCCTGGGGCGTAGCACTCGTGGAGGATGGACATGGCACGGTTGGCGCGCCGGGCCGCCACCAGCCGCAGCGACACCTCGTCGCTGCCGATGTTCATGAGTTCGTCGCTGCCGAAGAACACCTGCGGCGCTTGCGCCAGATCCAGCGTGAAGAACTCGGACAGGGACATGGGGATGCCGTCCAGGACCTTCTTCAGGGAACTGACCGAGGGGCTGACCCGGTTCTGTTCGATGAGCGAAATCATGCCGTTGGTGACGCCGGCGCGCTTGGCCAGTTCCCGCTGGGATAGGCCATACATTTGCCGGACTGCCCGCAGGTGGGCTCCCACGTCGATGCTCATGACCGGTCCTCGTGCCAGAAAATTTTGTCGAAACCGTTGATGATTTTAAACACGGATGGCTATTTTTGTCAGAAAGTCGCACTGAGTGTCGATTTTTCTTATCATCGACGACAACACTTCCCGTCCACCGGCCCCGCGCCAGCTTCAAGGATTCCGCCATGAGCGCCAACCCCATCGAACTCGCCCAGCAGCCCCTGTCCCGCCAGGACCTCGAGGCTCTCTGGATGCCCTTCACCGCCAACCGCCAGTACAAGGCTGCCCCGCGCCTGTTGGCGAAGAGCAGCGGCATGCACTACTGGACGCAGGACGGCCGCGAGATTCTCGACGGCGTGGCCGGCCTGTGGTGCGTGAACGCCGGCCACGGCCGCAAGGAAATCAGCGAGGCCGTGGCCGCGCAGATTGCCGAGATGGACTACGCCCCGCCCTTCCAGATGGGCCACCCGCTCGGCTTCCAGGCAGCCAACGCGCTCGTGAAGCTGGCCCCGGAAGGCATGAACCACGCCTTCTTCGTGAACTCCGGCAGTGAGGCCGTCGATACCGCGTTGAAGATCGCGCTGGCCTACCACCGCGTTCGCGGTGAAGGCACGCGCACACGCCTGATTGGCCGTGAGCGCGGCTACCACGGCGTCGGCTTCGGCGGCATCTCCGTGGGCGGCATGGTGAACAACCGCAAGTTCTACGGCGCGCAGTTGCCCGGCGTGGACCATCTGCCCCACACGTTCAACCTTTCGGAAACCGCCTTCAGCCGCGGCCTGCCGAAGTGGGGCGCGCACCTGGCAGATGAACTCGACCGCCTCGTGGCCCTGCACGACGCCTCCAACATCGCGGCCGTCATCGTGGAGCCCATCGCCGGCAGCACGGGCGTGGTGCTACCGCCCGAGGGCTACCTGAAGCGCCTGCGCGAAGCCTGCGACCGCCACGGCATCCTGCTCATTTTCGACGAAGTCATCACGGGCTTCGGGCGTACCGGCTCGGCCTTCGCCGCGCAGGAATTCGGCGTCACGCCGGACATCATCACCTGCGCCAAGGGCCTCACGAACGGCGCGCTGCCCATGGGCGCCGTCATCGTGAAGCAGCACATCTACGACGCCTTCATGCAGGGCCCGGAAGCCGCCATCGACCTGTTCCACGGCTACACGTACTCGGCGCACCCGGTCGCTTGCGCCGCGGCGCTCGCCACGCTCGGCATCTACGAGCGCGATGGCCTGCTCACCCGTGCGAAGGAAATGGCGCAGTACTGGGAAGATGGCGCGCAGTCGCTGAAGGGCCTGCCGGCCGTCATCGACATTCGTACCTACGGCCTCATCTGCGGCATCGAACTGGCCCCCATCCCGGGCAAGCCGACGGCGCGCGCCTATGATGCCTTCCTGAAGTGCTTCGCGAAGGGGCAACTGGTGCGCACCACGGGCGACATCATCGCCATGTCGCCGCCGCTCATCATCGAGAAGTCGCACATCGACCAGCTGTTTGGCACGCTGCGCGAAGTACTGCAGACGGTCTGACGCTGCAGCGCCCTGGCGGCAACAAAAAAGGCGGAGGGACATCCCTCCGCCTTTTTTCATTCAGGCCTTCTTCCCGGGTGAAACCCGGGAACTGGCGGGGCGAAAACCCCTGCCGTGAAGGTCAGTCCTTCGACCACGGGAACGTGGTGGAAATCTGGAACAGCACGCGGCTCTCGTTGTTGAACACATTGTCCCGGACGGTAAAGCCCGACTTGTTGTCCACGATGGCGTACTTCACCGACGCTTCGATGGGGCCGAACGAACGCGAGACACCGACCGAGTAGTCCTTGTAGAGGTTGCCACCCCAATAACCACCACGCGAGTGGCCGCCGTGCAGGCCCAAGGTGAAGCCCTTGGGCAGTTCGTGCTCGTAGTTCACTTCCACGTACCAACCGTTCAGGCCGGAATTGGAGTAGTTGTCCGTGTACCACAGCTTGCCCGACAAGCCCTTCCAGGTACCGCCGACGTAGTACTCCGGGTAGTCGAACGAGCCATCACCGTAGTAGGTGTAGTACACGCCGCCGACATCCAGCGAGAGGTCCGGCAGGATTTCCTTGCTGTAGCCGAGGATGAAGTCCACTTCGCGGTCCTCGCTGGCGTCCGGACCGTAATCGATGTTCGATGCCCACACGCCGGCGGCAAAACCGCTGTCCGTGGCGAAATCCAGGGACATCTGCAGCGCCGGGTCCTTGCCCGACTGCGAAATGCCACGGAAGTCGTATTCGTTGGCCGCCGTCACGGTGGCCGTGAGTTCGGAAGCCGCGGCCTGCCCGGCAACGCCCAACAGGGCGAGCGAAACGGCGGCGGCAAGGGCGTACTTGCGGGTGGAAACGGACATGGAAAAACTCCTGCAAAAAGCTTATGACGCGAATTGTAGCAAGAACACCACGCAAATGACGCCGCGCCTGCCGGAAAACCCGGCAGACGCGACGCAGCGTTGCGCAAAAACATCACCCCGCGGGACGTCTCGCCTTTCCCGCCGGGTCGGCGCGGGCAATCAGTCCTTCCAGGGGAAAGTCGTCGCGAAGGAAAGGATGACGCGGTCCGAATAGGTGGCCGAGAAGGCGTACTTCAAGCTGGCTGTGAACTTGCCGACGGGCTTCGAGAGCGCGATGGCGTAGTCCTCGTACTGGTCCCCGGCGGCCTTCCAGTAATCGCCACCGCTCTTGGCGGCGTGCAGGGCCAGAGAAAAATCCTTGGGCAGCGGCTGCGTGTAGTTCGCCTCCAGGTAATAGGCGGACAACCCGGAATTCGAGAAATCGTCGGAGTACCAGTACTTCGCACTGAAGTTCTTGTAGCCGCCGCCCACGAAGACTTCGAGCGTGTCGATGTTGTCGCCACCCGGGTGATAGGTGTACTCGGTGAAGCCGGCAGTCCAGTTGAAGCCGCTGTCATAGGACTTCGAGTAGGCGCCGTAGAGATCCACCTCGACGTTCGAGTCCGTGCCCGGGCCGAAGTCCACGTTGCTACCCCAGGCGCCGATGCTGAAACCGTTGCCGAAGGAATAGTCGAGGCTTGCCTGCAGCGCCGGGTCCTCGGCGGTCTGCGTGATGCCACGGAAGTCGTAGTCGGAGGTGAGGGTGACGGTGGAGGTCAGGTCGCCGGCACAGGCCGCCCCGGCCGCCACCAGAAGGCCCGCGGCCACCACCGTCTGCAGCATCGTCTTCATGTCTTACCCCTTTTTCCGCGGCACGAACGCCGCGCTTGGCTGAAAGGCGCAGACCGTCTGCGCTTCTGCTTTTTGCAATGCACCCAACGTGCCAACGGCGCCGCTTGCGGAAAAACCATTGAAAATCAGGCAAGAAATTCACTCCGAACCCATGGCAAGCCCCGAAGGGCGTCCGACGGGGCACCACCGTGGCGCGCAAAACGCGGTTTTGCGCCCCATCGCGGAGCAGCCACCCCAACCACGGAAAGGACTGCTCTGGGGGGTTCCACCCGTTTTGCCTACAGGGTGTGGGGGTGAGGACTGCCACACGTTTTGTGGCGTCTTGCACGCCGTAAACTGCCGCCATGAATCTCCGCCCCCCCCACGGACTCAGCGCCCCCCTGCAGTCCGAAGCGTCCGTTTGCCGCATGCGGCGGTTCGTCGGCCAATCCTGGCGTGCACTCTTGGCTTCATTGCTGATGCTGCCACTGGCAATGCCGTTCGCCGTTTGCGCCGCAGAACCCACCGACGTGCCGGAGCACCATCATGACGCGCCAGCAACGGATGGCGCCCCCCATAACCACAGCCACGTGGACCCCGGACTGAACCTGTTCGGTTTCCTGACGACGGACTACACCCATCTGGGCAGTGCTTCCGCCCAGAAAATCGACGGCAAGGCCGGCAAGATCGAGGGGGCTCTCTTGGTCACCTACGGTCATGGCCCCCTCCGCTTCCTGACGGAAGCAGTCGCCAGCGACAAGGAATTCGAAATCGAGCGCATGCAGGTCGGCATGGAACTTCGTCCCGGCACAGTGGTGTGGGGTGGGCGCGTTCACCAACCCAGCAGTTACTGGAATACCGAATTCCACCATGGGCAATACCTGCAGAACAGCATCACTCGCCCTGCCATCGAGGCCTGGGAAGATGACGGCGGCGTACTGACACAACACGTGGCGGGTGTACTGCTGGAAACGGAGCACGGATTGGCGGATGGCACCACCCTTCGCCTCGCCACCAGCGCCGGCTATGCCCCCGCGGTGGAACCCGCAAAATTGCAGCCCTTCGACGTCGTGCGCTGGCACAACGGGGCACGCCACCCTGCCTTCGCGTTGCGCATCGACGTTCTGCCTGATGGCATCGGCGAGCAGGCTTTCGGCATCATGAGCGGCTTCAGCGGCTTGCAGGCACGCACTTCCGGCATCGAACAGCTCGACCACATCGACCAAACCACCATCGGCCTCTATGGGGATGTGCATCTAGGCGAGGCACGCTGGCTGGCCTCGCTGTACCGC
>JBEGRA010000453.1:0-2701 GCA_041180705.1 Pseudomonadota bacterium
TCGGCGTGCCCTTCAATATCGCTTCGTATGCCTTGCTGGTGCATCTGGTGGCGCAGCAGTGCGACCTCGCCGTCGGCGATTTCGTCTGGACCGGTGGCGACTGCCATCTCTACCTGAACCACCTCGAGCAGGCGGACTTGCAGCTCTCGCGCGAGCCGCTGCCGTTACCGCAACTCGTGCTGCGTCGGCGGCCGCCCAGCCTGTTCGACTACACTGCCGACGACATCGAACTGCAGGGCTATGCCTCGCACCCCGCCATCAAGGCACCGGTCGCCGTGTAAACCGCAGCAGTCGGCCATCTCTCTTCCTTCTTTTCCTCTTTCCCAACGGTCCCCCATGAGCGCCACCTTCCAGAAAAACCCGTACTACGTGGTCCGCAATTCCCGCATCCACGGCCGAGGCGTGTTTGCCGCCGCGAATATTCCCAAAGGCACGCGCATCACGGAGTACGTGGGCGACCGCATCTCGCATGCCGAGGCGGACCGTCGCCACGAGCACAAGGCGCATGACGACAACCACACTTTCCTGTTCACCGTGAATTCGCGCGTCGTCATCGACGGTGGCGTGAAGGGCAACGACGCACGCTGGATCAATCACAGTTGCGACCCGAACTGCGAAAGCGTCATCGACAAGAGCCGCGTGTTCCTCGAGGCCGTGCGCGACATTCCGAAGGGGCAGGAGATCTGCTTCGACTACATGATCGAGCGTGACCCGAACGACCCGCCTGAGATGGACCAGATCTTCGGTTGCCGCTGCGGTTCGCCGAAGTGCCGCGGCACCATGCTCATCGATTGGCCGGAGCCGAAGAAAAAGAAAGCCGCCAAGAAGAAAGCGGGCAAGAAGAAGGCTGCGAGCGAGAAGAAGAAGACCGTGACGAAGAAGAAGGCCGTCGCGAACAAGACCGCGATGGTCGACAAGAAGGCCTCGGCGAAGAAGAAAGCTTCGTCCAGGAAGAAAGTTGCGGTGAAGAAAAAAGCCGCGGCCAAAAAGAAGCTTCCTGCCCGGAAGAAGGCCGCGACGAAGCGCGCCCGTCGCTGACGCGCGGCGGCCCGGGTTCGTGTCTTCCCTGACGCTCATCGCGGCAGTCGGCCACCACGGCGTCATCGGCGTGGCGGGTGGCCTGCCATGGCGTCTGCCGGCGGACTTGCTGCACTTCAAAGCCTTGACGCTCGGCAAGCCGGTGCTGATGGGGCGCCGTACCTGGGACAGTCTTGGTCGCCCCCTGCCGGGACGCCGCAATCTGGTGGTGACGCGTCAGGCCGGTTTCGTGGCTGCCGGAGCAGATGTCTTCACCACGGTCGCCGACGCACTTGCCGCGGTAGCGGACCAGCCCGAGGTGATGGTGATTGGCGGCGGCGAGCTTTATACGCAGTTGCTGCCGTTGGCGACGGCGCTGGAACTGACTGAAGTGGCGGCCACGGTGGACGGCGATGCCTTTTTCCCCGCTTTCGATGCCGCTGAATGGCCCGAGGTGTCACGGGAAGCCCACGCCGCGGACGAGCGGCACGCCCATGCGTACTCGTTCGTGCGGCGGGTGCGACGTCAGGCCGGTTCGTCCCTTACCGGGTAAAGCAGCGGGCGGCTCGGCGCGGCGTCCGTCAGGAAGGCGGGCACTTGCAGGTCGAGCAGGTACCAGCCATCGCGCACCATCGGTGCAATGAAGGCCAGTTC
The DNA here is from genome assembly GCA_041180705.1 of Pseudomonadota bacterium. Lineage (GTDB taxonomy): Bacteria > Pseudomonadota > Gammaproteobacteria > Steroidobacterales > Steroidobacteraceae > CAIOHZ01. The sequence continues at coordinate 1,672 of JBEGRA010000453.1, forward strand.
CGTAATCGTCGCCTGCGGTCGTGTCGCTTCCGCCACGCGTTTCGCGCCTGCGGGGAGACCGAAAAACACGCGGTGGGCAGTCAGGTGTCCGCCGTCATGTGCGCGGTCCACGGATGGCAAGTCCACCACCAGATGCAGCACGCCACGCTCGACAAGCCACGCCGCGGCTTCGCGCGTGAGGTACGGCGCGGGGTTCTCGCCGGCATAGTCGCGCGACAATTTGTCGGCACCGTTGGGTAGCGTTCTGACCACCAGTGCTTCGGGGAAGCGCGGGTTCGGGGTGTCGGGTTGCCACCACGGGGCCAGTACGCCGCAGGCCTTCTCGAGAGCGGTGGCGGTAATCAGTTGATCATCGCTGGTGGGCACCGGGTTCGTGCTCTCGCCAGTGGCAGCCGGCGCCACCGCATGCACGCTCACGACGCCTGCCACGAGCAGGCCGCCGCGCAAGCTGTCCGTCACTGGTACCCGGTCGGCCGTGACATGCCCGACGCCTTCGGTGTGCGTGCCGTTGCAGTGCGGGGTCAGGCGCAGTTCTTCGCAGTTGCAGCTGCCGCCGGCGCGGACGTCGCCGAGGAAGCTGCCGGCGCGCAGGGGAACGGCGTGTGCCGCCCGTACCCCAAAGTGCGAGGGCTGAGGGCCGTCGAAATCCAGCGGGATGGCAATGGGCAGGGCGTCGGCGAGGTCGGCCACCAGTGCCCGGTCGCCGTGGGAGAAATGGACGCGCATGGCAGGGTTCCCGGAAGGCGTGGGTTGCCGCATTATGGCGTGGCTTCCCGCAGTTCGGGGGCATCCTGGCCAATTCCCACGGAACCAAAGCCGCTGCGTCGGGTCCATCGCTTGCCATGTCACTGAAAGCCCTACCTTCGTTGCTGCTTGCCCTGCTGCTGGTAGAACCGGCTGCCGCTGCGCCTGCTGCTGCCGCGAACGCGGTCGGCGTGACCGCGGCTGCGCCGGAAGCGGCGGGCACAGGTCTTTGGCGCGAGCACAGCCTGAGCTTCACCTACAGCGGTTTCACCACGAAGTATTCCTG
>JBEGRA010000454.1:0-3081 GCA_041180705.1 Pseudomonadota bacterium
TCCATCTTCGGTGCGCTGCTGGCCGCCCACGAAATCATCATCTGGACCGACGTGGACGGCGTGCTCTCGGCAGACCCGCGCAAGGTGCCGGACGCCCAGGTCATCGACTCGCTGTCGTACAACGAGGCCATGGAGCTCGCGTACTTCGGCGCGAAGGTCATTCATCCGCAAACCATGGCGCCCGCCGTGTCCCGCGAGATTCCCATCTGGATCCGCAACACGTTCGCGCCTGAAAAGGCCGGCACCAAGATCTGTGCGAATCCCACGTCCACGCTGGCGGTGAAGGGCATCACCAGCATCGAAGACGTGGCGCTGGTGAATTTGGAAGGCGCCGGCATGATCGGTGTGCCGGGCACGGCGCAACGCCTGTTCGGTGCGCTGCGCGACGCGCAGATTTCCGTCATCGTCATCTCGCAGGGTAGTTCGGAACACAGCATCTGCTTCGCCATTCCTGCCGTGCAAGCGGAAGCGGCCGAGCAGGCCGTGCGCCGCGCTTTCGATGCGGAGCTGCGTGAAGGCCAGATCCAGCGCGTCGAAGTCACGCTGGGCTGCGCCATCCTCGCGGTGGTGGGTGACGGCATGGCCGGCACCCATGGCGTGGCGGCCAAGGTGTTCAGTGCGCTGGGCGATGCAGCGGTGAACATCCGCGCCATCGCGCAGGGTGCGAGCGAACGCAACATCTCGGTCGTCATCGACGGCCGCAATTCCTCGCGCGCCCTGCGGGCCGTGCACTCCGGTTTCTATCTCTCGCCGAACACCATCTCCATCGGGCTCATCGGCCCGGGCGTAGTCGGGCGCGTGTTGCTTGAGCAGTTGTCCACGCAGTTGGAACACCTGCGCCGCGAGGCACGCCTGGACCTGCGCGTGCGCGGCATTGCCAGTTCGCGCCAGATGTATCTGGCGGACGGCGAAGTGGACCTCTCGCGCTGGCGCGAAGATTTCGCGGCCCATGCCGTGCCGCTGGACCTCGACCTGTTCCAGAAGCACATCCAGGCGGACCACCTGCCGCACGCCATCATCGTGGACAGCACCGCGAGTGCCGACGTGGCCGCACGCTACGAGCGTTGGCTCCGCGCGGGCATTCACGTGGTAACGCCGAACAAGAAGGCGAACAGCGCGCCGCTCCAGCAGTTCCACGCCATGCACCGTGCGCGGCGCGAAGCGGGCAGCCACTACCTTTACGAAGCGACCGTTGGTGCGGGTCTGCCCGTCATCCAGACGCTGCGCGACCTGCGCCAGACGGGCGATACCCTGCGTTCCATCGAAGGCATCTTCAGCGGCACGCTGGCGTATCTGTTCAACCGATTCGACGGCAGCCTGCCGTTCAGCGCCATCGTCGCCGACGCCAAGGCGCGCGGGTATACCGAGCCCGACCCGCGTGACGACCTCTCCGGCATGGACGTGGCACGCAAGCTCACCATCCTCGCCCGCGAAGCCGGCCTCGATATCGAGATGTCCGAAGTGGAAGTGGAAAGCCTCGTGCCGGCCACTCTGCAGGGCGGCTCGGCAGAGGACTTCATGGCTGGCTTGCCGGCGTTCGATGCGGGCATGGCAGAGCGCCTGGCGGAAGCCCGTGCGGCCGGCAAGGTGCTGCGCTACGTGGCGCGTCTCGACATGGCAAACCGCAAGGCCACGGTGAAACTCGCCAGCCTCGAAGGCAGCCACGCCTTTGCCCACATGGCGCTGACGGACAACATCGTCCGCTACGAGACCGCGCGCTACTGCGACAATCCGCTCATCGTGCAGGGCCCCGGTGCTGGCCCCGAAGTGACCGCCGGTGGTGTCTTCGGCGACCTGTTGCGTTGTGCCGCTTTCCTTGGAGCCAAGCTGTGACCACTACACCCGTCGTTACCGCCTTCGCGCCGGCCTCCGTCGGCAATGTCATCGTCGGCTTCGATATTCTTGGGCACTCCGTGGATGCTGTCGGCGACCGCGTCACGGCGCGTCGTATCCCGGAACCCGTGGTGCGTATCACCGCCATCACCGGCACGGATGCCGAACTGCCGCTCGAGGCCGAGAAGAACACGGCGGGCCGTGCGCTCATTGCCATGCGCGAGGCGCAGCAGCTGCCCTTCGGCTTCGAGATCAGCATCCAGAAGGGCATTCCGCTCGGTTCGGGTCTTGGTGGCTCCGCGGCCAGCGCCGTGGCGGCGGTGGTGGCCGCGAACGCGCTGCTCGATGAACCGTTGCCCAAGCTCGAACTGTTGAAGTTCGCGATGGCAGGCGAAGCCGTGGCCAGTGGCTCTGCACACGTCGACAACATCGCGCCCAGCCTGTTCGGCGGCCTCGTGCTGACGGTGGGCGTGGACCACCCGCGCACGAAGCAGATTCCCGTGCCGGAGAGCATCCGCGCGGTGCTCGTGCATCCGCACATGTTCCTTTCCACGCGTGAAGCGCGCGGCGTGCTGTCCAAGAACGTCACGCTGTCGGACCTGGTATGGCAGTGCGCCAATCTCGCCGGCTTCATCTCGGCTTGCTATACGGATGACCTCGCCATGATGCGCGACGCCTTCGAGGACGTCGTCATCGAACCGCAGCGGGCGCGGCTCATCCCCGGCTTTGCCGAGGTGAAGGCTGCTGCCATGGAATTGGGCGCCTTGGGCTGTTCCATCTCCGGCGCTGGCCCGACCGTGCTGGCCTGGTGCGAAGCCCCGCAGGCGGAGGCCATCCGCGCGGCCATGGTCGCTGCGTTCCAGAAGCACGGCCTGGAGTCGGACGCCTGGATCTCCAGCCTCGGTGCCGCCGGTGCCCGCGTGGAGGCGGCATGAGCGCCCCCATGCTTTACCGCAGCACGCGTGGTCACGCGGTCCAGTTGACCGCGGGGCAAGCCATTGCGCAGGGCCTGGCGCCAGATGGCGGCTTGTACGTGCCCGTGGCTATGCCCAGTTTCAGCTTGGCGGCTTTCGACGGCGCGGAAACCCTGCCGCAAGTGGCAGAACGCTTCCTGAAGCCGTTCTTCGCCGGCTGCGAACTCGAGCAGCGCGTCCCGGAAATCTGCGCGGACGCGTTCAATTTCCCGGTGGAAGTCCTCGACCTGCCATCGCGTGATGGCGGACGGCAGTCCGTGCTGGAACTGTTCCA
>JBEGRA010000455.1:0-3433 GCA_041180705.1 Pseudomonadota bacterium
ACGCCATGGCGCAAGGCAGCATCGTTCACCGCGAACTTCACGGACAAGCGATCCGTGCAATCCACGACCACGTCGTGGCGGGGAACGAGCGTATCGAGCAGCGCTTCATCCGCAGCCTCGACATGCGTGTGCAGCCCGAGCGAAGGATTCAGCGCGCGCAGGCGGGCCGCGAGCAGCAGGGCCTTGGCTTGCCCGCAGTCAGCGGCTGCATAGGCCACTTGCCGATGCAGGTTGGTGGCTTCGAGCACGTCGTGGTCGACCAGTGTGAGCGAGCCGACGCCTGCGCCGGCGAGATAAGTCGCTACGGGGACACCGAGACCACCGCAGCCGATGACCAGTACTCGCGCTGCGCCGAGCTTTGCCTGCCCCGCAGTCCCGACTTCCGGCAGTGCCATCTGGCGGGCGTAGTCGGGTCCGTGTGGGTGGGCGTGGTCATGCGCGTGGTCATGGTCATGCGCATGGTCGTGCTGCGCGCTACCGGCGCCGTGAGTCGGCCCCGCAGCGGCCGCACAGCGTTCGCAATTCACCCAGCCGCTGTCGCCGTCTTCGTAGAACTCCTGCTTCCATACCGGTACGCGGTGCTTCACTTCATCGATGATGTAGCGGCAGGCGGCAAAGGCTTCGCCGCGATGCGCGGCACTGACGCCTACCCATACCGCGAGTCCGCCAATCTCCAGCAGCCCCGTACGGTGGATGCAGCGCGCAGACTTCAGGCCGAAGCGCTCGCGTGCTTCTTCGAGGATGCGGCGTCCTTCGCGGTTCGCCAGCAAGGGGTAGGCCTCATACGCGAGGCGTACCACGCGGCGGCCTTCGTTCGTTTCGCGAACCCAGCCTTCGAACGCCACATAGCCACCCGCACCGGCATGCGCGAGTTCGGCTTGTTCTGCTGGAATATCGATGGGGTCTTCGCTGATGCGGAAACCGAAAGCCTGGCTGGACATGGGCTCAGCCGCCCGCAACGGGCGGGATGAAGACCACGTGGTCGCCATCGCGTAGGGGTGCATGCCAGTCGGCGAATTCGTCGTTCACTGCAACGCGCAGGAAGTTCGCTTCGAGCGTGAAGCTATGGCGAGCCCGTACTTCTGCATAAAGCTCGGCCGGCGTATTGGCCGTGGTGGTGACGCGCTCCTCGCGGCAGCGGGCCTGCTCGCGAAGCACGGCGAAGTACTGGAGGGTGTAGGTGTGGCTCATGGCGTTTCCTGGGAAAAGCTCCCGGGGAGGGGTAGCGCCGCCAGTTCCGCGGGCGTATTGATGTTGGTGGACACGCTCGCGCGTTCCGGCAGGAAATGCGCGCCGTTGCGCAGCAGGAACTTCCGCGGGCAGAGGTTGCCGCCTGCCACGTGGGCGCGGAGTGCCTCCGCCGCTGGGGGCTCCCAGATGGCGCACAGGGGTTCTGGCAGTTGGTCGAAAGCGCTGGTGTAGGCGGTGGCGATGCGGTCGGCAGCGCGTCCGGCGAGCAGACCCGCAATCGCGTCGTCATCCAGCAGAGGCAGGTCGCAGGCCACTACCAGCCAGGCATGGTCCGGCTTTGCCGCAAAGGCACCGAGGATGCCGGCGATGGGGCCCGACAGTTCTTGAGGGGAAAACGCCGGTGCGTCCACTATCTGCGCGAAACGCGCACGCAACGGGTCTTGTTGCTGGCTTTCGCGAACCGACACGAACACCGCGGGCAGATGGCGTTGGAGCAGCGCAACCGTCCGCGCCAATTGGTTGGTGCCACCCAGTTCCAGCGCGGCCTTGTCGCGGCCCATGCGGCGGCTTTCGCCACCGGCAAGCACGAGGCCTGCTACCTCAGTCGGCATGGTAGTCCGCCTTGCCACCGGTCTTTTCCAGCAGGCGCACGGCTTCGATGCGCAGGCCGTGTGTCAGGGCCTTGCACATGTCGTAGATGGTCAAGGCCGCAACGGAGGCGCCGGTGAGTGCCTCCATTTCGACGCCCGTGCGGTGATGCGAACCCGCCTCGCAGCGGACGACGGCTTCGTCGCCTTCCATGGTCACGGCCACCTTGCAGCGTTCGAGCTGCAGTGCGTGGCAAAACGGAATGAGGTGGTGGGTCTGCTTGGCTGCCTGCGTGCCGGCGATGATGGCCGTGTGAAATACCGGGCCCTTCGCGGTGGAAAAACCCTGCGCGCGCAGCGCCTCGGCAGCGGCAGGTGGAAACACCACGCGCGCTTCGGCAATGGCGAGCCTCCAGGTGACGGCCTTGGCGTGCACATCCACCATGGCGGGTGCACCGGCTTCATCGACGTGAGTCAGCGTGGGTTCGTTCATGTTGTCTGCCTCAACCACCGATGTGGTGCATTTCCACTTTGCGTGGGTCGGTGGCGGCCGCCGCTGCAGGCAACCCACGCAATTCGCTGTAACGGTCTTCGCGTTCCCGCCAACGCCCGGTGATGAGGGCGAGCAGATCGTCGTCCGAGGCCCCTGCCCGCAACGGCGCACGGAGGTCGATGCCCTGCGTGGCGAAGAGGCAGGTGTAGAGCACCCCGGCGGACGACAGGCGCGCCCGCGTGCAGCCGCCGCAGAAGGGCTGCGACACGGAGGAGATGAAGCCCACCTCGCCTTGCCCGTCGACGAAGGCATGGCGTTCCGCTACCTCGCCGCGATGGCTGGGCTCGAGTGGCATGAGGGGCCAGCGTGCGTGAATGCGCGCGTGTAGTTCCGCGGTGGGCACCAGCTTGCTGCGGTCCCAGCGGTGGCGTTCGCCCACGTCCATGTACTCGATGAAGCGCACGGTGACGCCAGTGCCCCGGAAGCGTTCGACGAGGGCGAGCACGCCATCTTCGTTCACGCCACGTTGCACCACGCAGTTGAGCTTCACGGGGGAGAGTCCGGCCAGCAGCGCGGCCTCGATACCTTCGAGAACCTGCGGCAAACCGTCGAAGCCGCCGGACAGTTGCCGGAAGACGGCCGGGTCGATGCTGTCGAGACTGATGGTGACGCGACGGAGGCCTGCGGCCTGCAACGCCGCTGCGTGTTGTTTCAGGAGCACGCCGTTGGTGGTGAGGGCGATGTCTTCGATGCCGGGTACCAGCGAAAGGTCGCCGATGAGGTCCGCAAGGCCGGCGCGCAGCAAGGGTTCCCCACCGGTGATGCGCAGCTTGCGAACCCCGAGGCCCGCGAACAAACGCGCCAGACGCAGCGTTTCCGGCGCGGACAATCTTTCCTGGCTCGACAGGAACCGATAACCGTCCCCGAAGGCTTCCTTCGGCATGCAGTAGGGGCAACGGAAGTTGCAGCGGTCCATCACCGACAGGCGCAAGTCCTGCAGGGAGCGGTGGAGTCGGTCGGTGGTGGCGGTACGCACAGGAGGGTTCGTCATGGGTTCACTTGAATTCAGTCCGCCGTCACGGCTTCGGGCCAAGCGCTGTCTGGCCAAGGCCAGTAGGGGACGACAGTGCCTGCGGGCAGAGGGCCTTCCATGCCCGGCAGT
>JBEGRA010000456.1:0-3064 GCA_041180705.1 Pseudomonadota bacterium
TGCATGCCTTGGGAACGCGCGGTCAGGTGCTGTGCGTCACCCACTTGGCGCAGGTGGCAAGCCAGGCAGATCACCACATTCGCGTTGCCAAACTCACCGACGGCAAGACCAGCCGCACCACGCTGACCACCCTGGGTCGCGATGAACGGGTAGAGGAACTCGCCCGAATGCTGGGTGGCGTGGAACTGACGCAGGCAGCGCGGGAACACGCCCGCGAAATGCTCACCGCGCGCGACCGCGCGGCGGGGACGGAAAAAGCTACGGGTTCGCCGGCAACGCCGCGGCGCGGTGCGGGCAATTCACGCGGCGGCAGTGCCCGTAAAGGATGAGCGCGTGGTCGGCTATCTCGAAGCCGTGCTCGCCGGCGATGGTCTGCTGACGCTCCTCGATTCCCGGGTCGTTGAACTCTTCCACCCGGCCGCAGTCCACGCAGACGATGTGGTCGTGGTGCTCGCCGCGGTTCAGTTCGAAAACGGCCATGCCGCCCTCGAAGTGATGCCGTGAGACCAGTCCGGCGGCCTCGAACTGCGTCAGTACGCGGTAGACGGTAGCCAGCCCGATGTCTTCGTTCGACTCCAGCAACTGCCGGTAGATGTCTTCAGCGCTCAAGTGCCGGGCCGCATTCCCCGCCAGAATGTCGAGGATCTTCACCCGCGGTATCGTTACCTTGAGCCCGGCCTTCCGCAGATCCTGCTGTTCCACCGCACCACTCCTTGGCGCCCCCACGGGGCGCTCCTCGGGTATGATGAGCGACACCATGAACCCCCGCAACCCGTCCACCAAGCTTCCCCGCGCCGGCCTCGTGCTGGCACTGGCCCTCGCCGCCCTGCCTCTGGCCGGCTGCGTCTACCGGGTAAACATCCCGCAGGGCAATTTTCTGGAACAGAAGACGGTGGATCAGGTGCAGGTCGGCATGACCCGCGCACAGGTGCGGTTCCTGCTCGGCACGCCGCAGGTGCCGGACCTGTTCAACAACAGCCGCTGGGAATACCTCTACCTGTTCCACGACGGCAAGACCCGCAAGACGGAACGTCGCGAGTTCGTGGTGCACTTCGAGAACGACAAGGTCGCCAAGGTGGAACTGCCCACCGGCACCCTGCCCAACGACGCCCCGCGCGCGCCCGTCAACGGCGCCTGACTCGTCGGGAGCAAGCTCCCTCCCACAAGGGAACCGGCTGCCAGCAAATCCTCAATTTGTGGGAGCGAGCTTGCTCGCGACTTCCCGCCGCTAGCGGTTCCTGTCCTTCAACACGCGGCTCTTCTCTCGCGCCCAGTCCTTGTCCTTCTCGCTGGCGCGCTTGTCGTGGGCGGCCTTGCCCTTCGCCAGGCCCAGTTCCAGCTTGGCGCGACCGTCCTTCCAGTAGAGGCTCAGGGGCACCAGCGTATAGCCCTTGCGGTCCACGGCGCCCACCAGGTGGTCCAGTTCACGCCGCTTCAGCAGCAGCTTGCGGCTGCGGGTCGGCGTGGCAATGACGTGTGTGGACGCGCTGTTGAGCGGCGTCAGGTGCGCCCCCACCAGCCAGGCCTCTTCGTTTTTCATCACCACGTAGCCTTCCGCCAACTGCACACGCCCGGCGCGCAGGCTCTTCACTTCCCACCCGGCAAGAACGAGGCCCGCCTCGTACTTCTCCTCGATGAAATAGTCGTGCCGCGCCCGCCGGTTCGTGGCGATGTTCCCGGACTGTCCTGTCCGTTCTTTCTTTTCGGGCGTCTTGCCCGATTTGGCGCTCTGGTTCGGCTTGCCAGCCATGGCGGTGCTCGTGATGGTCGGGCGCGTAATTTACACTCTCCGCATGCGCGAAGTACGAAGACAGGCCTTGGTGCCCTACACCCCGTCGGAAATGGACGCTCTGGTGAACGACGTTGCCCGGTACCCGGAGTTCCTGCCGTGGTGCCCGGGAGCCCGCGTCCTGAAAGAGGAAGGAGACACCATCGAGGCCGCCATCGACATCGCCAAGGGCCCCGTAGGGTCCAGCTTCACCACCCGGAATACACGCACACCGGGTCAAAGACTGGAGATGCGGCTGCTCGACGGCCCCTTCAAGACCCTCGAAGGCACTTGGCAGTTCCGGCCGCTCGGCGACCCCGCTGCCCCCCAGGGCTGCAAGGTGGAGCTGCTCGTGCGGTTCGAGTTCAAATCCGGCGTGCTCGGCATGGCGCTTTCGCCCGTCTTCGAGGCCAGCTGCAACACGCTGGTGGATGCCTTCGTGCAACGGGCACGGCAGGTCTACGGGCCACGCTGAACATGAACCAAACCTTGCACGTGCACGTGGCCTACGCCGAGCGCAGCCGGCAGCTGGTGGTCGCAGTGGAGCTACCTGCCGGTGCGACGGTGAATGACGCCATCGAGAAAGCCCTGCCGCAGTTACAGGCAGCGTTTCCCGATGCGGACTTCGCCGCGCTGGCGACTGGCATCTGGGGAGAAGCGGCGGACCGCGCCAAGGGCTTGCAGGCAGACGACCGCGTGGAAGTCTATCGGCAGCTGACGGCCGACCCGAAGTTCGCTCGACGCAGCCGCGTGGCACAGTCGGCCAAGCTTCGTCCGCCAGGCAGCACCTTCAGACGATGACTAACCGCTACAGGGCTTGTTCGACATGACCGCGAACCGCGGATGGCTGGTCATTCTGAACCCGCACTCTGGACGCCGTCGCGCCCGCAGTATTTGGCTGCGCCTCGCGCCCCAACTCAATGCACAAGGCATCCCGCATGAAATTCAGGAAACCCTCGCCCCGGGCGACGCCACTCGCTTTGCGCATGAAGGCTTCAAACAAGGCTTCCGGCACTTTCTAGCGGTGGGGGGCGACGGAACGGTAAACGAAGTCCTGAACGGTCTCGATGCTGGAGTACAGCCGGACGCCGCTACTCCACCGGTATTGGCCGTATTGCCTGCCGGTACCGGCAATGACTGGGCCCGCGTGCTGGGCCTGCCGACGAAACCGCAGGCTCTGGCCACGGTGCTGCGCGAAGCGCTGCTCGGAAACACGCGCCGTCAAGACGTGGGGCAACTCACTTTCCCGGATGGACGCGTCCACCTGTTTGCAGAAGAAGCCGGTGCCGGTTTCGA
>JBEGRA010000457.1:0-7767 GCA_041180705.1 Pseudomonadota bacterium
GCGAGTTCCTGCACGAGGCGGGCGCGTACATCGGCAATCCACTGTTCACGGTCGGCGCGACGTTCGTTCAGAGCTGCGGCAATGCGCCGGTACGCTTCGGGTTCCAGATAGCGGAACGCCAGGTCTTCCAGTTCCCACTTCAGCAGGCCCAGGCCCAAACGGTTTGCCAGCGGCGCGTAGACTTCGCGGGTTTGCAGCGCCAACTGGCGTTGTTCGTCTTCCGGCGCATGCTTCGCCGTGCGCAGGCGGTGCAACTGCACCGCGAGGCGCAGCACCACGAGTCGCGGGTCATCCACCACGGACAGCATCATGCGGCGAAGGCTTTCCGCCTGGGCGCCGGACAGCCCGGGGCCGCGCGACATCGACGACGTCGTAGGCAGCGCGTCCAGGCTCGCCAGTTTCGGCAAGGCCTGCGCCAGGCGGACGATGTCACGGGGCAAGTGGGCCTGGGCGCGCTCGAGCGTCAGGTGCCCCCCCGTGAGCAAGGGCGCGAGCAGCGCTGCCCCCGCCACCGTGGCGTCCGGTTCCAGCGAGGCCACCAATTCCAGCACGGCAGAACCTGCCTCGATGGCAGCCGCGGTGGCGGGCTCTTCCACGTCTACGAGCGCCAGCACCTGCTGGCGGATGCCGGCCACTTCGGGCGAGCGGTCTTCGGGGCGGAGGCGTGTGGTTTCCATGGGGGCACGAAGTCTTTCCCGGTATCATACCTCCCATGCGCGCAGCCACCACGAAGTCTCCCGTTGCGGTGCGGGTCCTTGGCTTGGACCCGGGTTCCCGGTTGACCGGTTGGGGCCTGGTCGATTGCGTTGGCAGCGAGGTCCGCTACGTCGCCAGCGGCACCCTGAAAGTGGTGCAGGGGGAGGGCGGCAACGTCTTTGCGGCGCGTCTCCACGAGATCTTCACCGGCCTGCAAGCGCTGTGTGTGGAATACCGCCCGCACGAAGTGGCCGTGGAGCGCGTGTTCGTGCACAAGAACCCGGATAGCGCACTGAAGCTGGGGCAGGCGCGTGGCGCCGCCCTGTGTGCGGCCTGGGCCGCTGCGCCCGGCGCCTTGGCGGAATACACCCCGCGTGAGGTGAAGCTGGCCATCGTGGGGACCGGCGGTGCCGAAAAGGCCCAAGTGGAGGCCATGGTGCGGCGCCTGCTGGCCATCGAAGGCAAGCTCGGCGTCGACGCGGCCGATGCGCTGGCCATCGCCTTGTGCCACGCCCATTCGCGTACGTCGCCGGCAGCGCAGGCCGCCGCGCAGGCCGCTGGGCAAACCGTGGCACCGGTGGCAGCTCGCCGCCGTTCCAGCCGTGCTGCATGGACGGCAGCGCTGGCGGGTCGTCTGGGCGAAGGGGGCACGCGATGATCGGATTCCTGCGCGGTGTGCTGGCCACCAAGGCCCCGCCGCATCTGGTGGTGGATGTGAACGGTGTGGGCTACGAGGTGGAAGCCCCCATGTCCACGTTCTATTCGCTGCCGGCCGTGGGCGGACAGGTGAAGCTGCTGACTCACCTCATCGTCCGCGAAGATGCCCATCTGCTCTACGGCTTTGCGACGGACGACGAGCGTCGGCTGTTCCGCGCCTTGCTCAAGGTGACGGGCGTTGGCCCGAAGGTGGCGCTTGGGGTGCTTTCGGGCATCACGCTGGAAGCCTTCCTGCTGTGCCTTGAGGCCGAAGACGCCGCGGCGCTGGTACGCATTCCGGGTATCGGTCGCAAGACCGCCGAACGCATCATCATCGAGCTGCGGGACCGCGCCAAAGCGCTGGCCAGCGAAGGCGGCGCCGAGTTCCTGCCCGGGGCCACGGCAGCGCCGGTGGGTGCACAGGCCGAGGCCTTCAGTGCCCTGGTGGCGCTGGGCTACAAGCCGCCGGAAGTCACGCGTTTGCTGAAGGCCGTGGCCACTGAAGGCGCCAGCACCGAAGACCTCATCCGCAAGGCCCTGCAACAGGTAGCTGGCAAATGACGAACGAACGCGACCGCGTGGTGGCCGGGCAGCAGCGCGACGAAGACGTGGTGGATCGCGCCGTGCGTCCGCGCACGCTCGCCGACTACCAGGGGCAGCCCGCAGTGAAGGCGCAGATGGGCCTGTTCATCGAAGCCGCACGCCGCCGCAGCGAGGCGCTGGACCATGTGCTCATCTTCGGCCCGCCGGGCCTCGGCAAGACCACGCTCGCGAATATCGTGGCCAACGAACTCGGCGTGGGGCTGAAGCAGACCTCCGGCCCGGTGCTCGAACGCCCCGGCGACTTGGCGGCACTGCTGACCAACCTGCAGCCCAACGACGTGCTGTTCGTCGACGAGATCCATCGCCTGAGCCCCGTGGTGGAGGAAATTCTCTACCCGGCGATGGAGGACTACCAGCTCGACATCGTCATCGGCGAAGGCCCTGCGGCGCGCTCCATCAAGATCGACCTGCCGCCGTTCACGCTGGTGGGTGCCACCACTCGCGCCGGCTTGCTCACTTCGCCTCTGCGCGACCGCTTCGGCATCGTGCAGCGGCTGGAGTTCTACACCGTCGAAGAACTCACCGGTATTGTCTCGCGGTCCGCGCGCATTCTGGGGCTGCCCATCGACGACACGGGGGCCATGCGCATTGCGCAGCGTTCGCGCGGTACGCCGCGTATCGCCAACCGGCTGCTGCGGCGCGTGCGTGACTACGCCGAGGTGAAGGCGGATGGCCGCATCACCGACTCCGTGGCTTCGGCGGCCCTCGACATGCTGGATGTCGACAAGCTGGGTTTCGACCCGCAGGACCGCAAGCTGCTGCTGACCATCATCGAGAAGTTCGCCGGTGGGCCTGTGGGCGTCGACAGCCTCGCGGCAGCCTTGAGCGAAGAGCGCGGGACCATCGAAGACGTGCTCGAGCCCTTCCTCATCCAGCAGGGTTTTCTCATGCGCACCGCGCGTGGTCGTATCGCGACGGCGCAGTCTTATGCCCATTTCGGTTTGCGCGTGCCCGAACCGGTGGCGCAAACGCTCTCGCTTTTCAAGGATGGAATCTGAAGTGTCGGTGGAGTTGCCCGAAACCCAGTCTCATGCCCGCGTCTTCGAATGGCCCATTCGTGTCTACTGGGAAGACACCGATGCGGGCGGCGTGGTGTACCACTCCATCTACCTGAACTATTTCGAGCGCTGCCGCAGTGAATACCTGCGCGCAGCCGGCGTGTTCCAACGCGAGCTGCGGGAGCGCGACGGCATCCAGTTCGTGGTGGTGGACATGAACGTGCGCTGGGCGCGGGCTGCGCAATACGACGACCAGTTGGTGGTGACGGCGCAGTATGTGGAAACGCGCGGTGCCACCTGCACCTTCCGCCAGACCATTTACCGCGACCACGTGGGCGGTGAAGTGGTGGCCACGGCGGAATGCCGTGCTGCCACCATCGACGCCCGCACATTGCGCCCCGTGCGCATGCCCAAGACCTTGCTCGCGGCCATGGAAGCCTATTCGGCCGCAGCGGAAGGAGCCGGCGCATGAGTGGCGACGTGTCTGCTGCGGTGGGTGGCGCCTCCAGCGGTATCGACATCCTGGGGCTGGTGGTTCACGCCAGCGTGGTGGTGCAACTGGTGCTGCTGGCGCTGGTGGCTGCCTCGGTGTTTTCCTGGGCCATCATCCTGCAGAAAAAGAAGGCCTTCGCCGCCGCGGCCGCCGAGGCGGAAGCTTTCGGCGGCAAGTTCTGGAACGGTGGCGATTTGGGGGCGCTTTACCGCGCTGCGGAGCCGCGTCGGCGTGAACTCACCGGGCTGGAGGCCGTGTTCGAAGCCGGCTTCCGTGAATTCTCGCGCCTGCGCACGGCGGGTGGTCTGGAAGCCGGTGAACTCATGGACGGAGCACGCCGCGCGATGCGCGTGGTGCAAACCCGCGAAATCGAACGTCTGGAAGACGGCCTCGCCACATTGGCCACCATCGGTTCCACCAGCCCGTATGTCGGTCTGTTCGGCACCGTGTGGGGCATCCTGAATGCGTTCATCGGTCTTGGCCAAGTGAAGCAAGCGACGCTGGCCATGGTGGCGCCCGGCATCGCGGAAGCCTTGGTGGCCACCGCCATCGGCTTGCTTGCTGCCATTCCGGCGGTCATCGCCTACAACCGCTACGCCGACCGCCTCATGCGTCTGGAAGTGAAGCTCGATACTTTCGCCGAAGAGCTTTCCACCATCCTGCAGCGCCACGCTGCGCGTGCTGGCTGAGGCAGGCTCATGGCAGGCGGTAGCCCGGCGGGAAGGATGGGGAGCGGCAGCGCCCGCTCGCGCCGCCGGCTTGTCGGTGAAATCAACGTCGTGCCTTACATCGACGTCATGCTCGTGCTGCTCGTCATCTTCATGGTCACGGCGCCGCTGTTGAACCAAGGCGTGGAAGTACAACTTCCGGAGGCGGACACGCGCCCTGTCGATACCCGCGACCACGAGCCGGTGGTGGTCACGGTGGATGCCAAGGGGCAGCTGTATCTCGATGCCGGTGGCGATGCCCGGCAGCCCATCGCCAGTGAAGAAGTCACGCGCCGCGTGGCAGCCTTGTTGCGCCGCGACACCGAAACGCCGGTGCTGGTGCGTGCCGACGCGCGCGTGCCCTACGGGGAAGTGGTGAAAGCCATGGCGCTGCTGCAGGCCGCGGGGGCGACGAAACTCGGGTTCCTGACGGACCCGCCACGGACGCGATGACCACCGCACTGCCCGGCAGGGTTCTGGGTTGGTCGGCGGCAGGGCATGTCGCGCTCGTCGCGGGTTTGTGGTTCCTGGCGCAGGTCACCTTCACCCCCCGTGCCCACGTGGTTCCCGAGGTCGCTCCACTGCAGACGGTGCTGGTGGATGCCAGCACCTTGCAGCGCCGCCCGCGCGTCGCTGACTTGCAGCCTGCCGTCTTGCCCGAGGTGCCGCCGCCTGTCATCGATGAAACGCCGCCCGAGGTGGACCTGAAACCGCCGCCGGAGGTGGCCTTGCCGTTGCCGAAGCCGGCTCCCGCGCCCAAGCCTCTACCCAAGCCCGAGCCGAAGCCGGCTCAGGTGCCGAAGCCCGTTCCGGCCAAGGCTGAACCCGCCAAGCCAACGGCTCCACCTGTTGCTGCCAAGCCTGACCCGGCCGCTGCCCGAGCAGCCCGCGAGCGACTTGCCGCCGAGGCGGCGCTGGAGGCGCAGTTGGCGGAAGAAAATTCGCGCGCCAGCGCCATCCGTAGCGGTGCGCAGGACGAATGGAACTTGCGGGTGCGCGAACGTATCGAAAGCAATTGGTATCGCCCGGCCTCCGCCAAACGGGGGCTGCAGTGCCGAGTGGCGGTTACGCTGGTCCCCGGTGGCACCGTGGTCAGTGCGGTGGTGGAAGCCTGCAACGGCGATGCCGCCGTGCGCGAAAGCCTGCGTGCCGCCGTGTTGAAGTCGTCCCCCTTGCCTTTGCCGAAAGATCCGCGCCTGTTCGAGCGGAAGCTGGTCCTGGAGTTCACGCCCGATGAATGACCCGATGCCCTTCTTGAAGGCCTGCTTGCAGACTCGTGCAGCGATCGCCGGATGGCGCCACGCACTAGCTGGTGCGGTGCTTGTCGTTGTTGCGTTGCTGCTGGCTTCTCCGGCCCATGCGCAATTGGTGGTGCAGATCACGCGCGGCAGTTCGGCGCCGCTGCCCATCGCCGTCGTGCCATTCGCCGGCAACCTCGGGCCCGCCACGGACGTGGCCGCGGTGGTCACCGCGGACCTCGAACGGTCCGGTCGCTTCGCGGTGCTGCCGCGCACGGATTTGCTCGCGACGCCGGCCCCGGGCGAACCGATGCTGTGGGCGGAC
This sequence comes from Pseudomonadota bacterium, assembly GCA_041180705.1. Taxonomy (GTDB): domain Bacteria; phylum Pseudomonadota; class Gammaproteobacteria; order Steroidobacterales; family Steroidobacteraceae; genus CAIOHZ01. Next base: position 5,757 of record JBEGRA010000457.1, read on the forward strand.
TGGCGCCGCCTCGCAGTGAACCACGTGTTGGTAGGGCGTGTGCGCGCCGCAGGGGCGGGCTTCGCGGTGGACTACGAGCTTTACAGCGTCACTACGGGCGAGCGTTTGCTCGGGCAGACGCTCGCCACCAGCCCGACGGGCCTGCGTACCGGGGCGCATCGCGTGGCCGATGCAGTTTATGAAAAGCTGCTGGGCGTGCCGGGCTCGTTCGCTTCGCGGCTTGCCTACGTGGCCGTCGAAGGACGTGCGCCGCAGCAGAAATTCCGCCTCGTGGTCGCTGACGCCGACGGTGAGAACGCCGCCACGGTGCTCACTTCCGCGCAGCCCCTGATGGCCCCGGCTTTCTCGCCGGATGGCACGCGTCTCGCGTACGTGAGCTTCGAAGGTGGACGCTCGGCGGTCTGGGTGCAGGCATTGCGAACCGGCGAACGCCAGCGAGTGTCGGCACGCGGTGGCCTGAACGACGCCCCGGCCTGGTCTCCCGATGGCACGCAACTGGCGCTGGCCATCGCCAGCACGGATGGCAACGTGGATATCTGGCTGTTGAGTCTGGCGGACAACCGCCTGACGCGCGTGACGGAAGACCCCGCCATCGACACGGAACCCGTGTTCTCACCCGATGGGCAGTCCTTGTACTTCACTTCCGACCGTGGCGGGCGTGCGCAGATTTATCGCGCTTCGCTTGCCGGTGGGCGACCGCAACGCGTGACGTTCGACGGCAGTTACAACGCACGCCCCAGAGTGTCGGCTGACGGTTCGCGCCTCGCGCTTGTCACTTCCGTGGCCGGTGGGTACCGCATCGGTGTGCAGGAACTGGCCGGCGGCGCGCCGCGCGCCGTGACGGAAGGTCCCAACGACGAGTCGCCCGCTTTCGCGCCCAATGGTCAATGGCTGGTGTTCGCTGCGCGCCGGGGTGGGCGCGGCGTGCTCGCGACGGTTGCCATCGACAGCGGTGCGCGCACGGTGCTTTCCACCAATGCCGCCGATATCCGCAGCCCCACCTGGGGCCGCCTGCCATGACGCGTGTAAAATTGCCGTTCCCCCCTGGAGTGTCCCGCATGAAAAAGTTGCCGTTGCTTGCCCTGGTCGCCACCACCGTGTTGCTGGCGGGTTGCCCGAAGAAGCCGACGACTCCGCCGGACGCCGCCGCCAACAGTGGCGCCGCAGTTCCTACCCAGCCCGCCGCTGGGGCTGCCACGGCAGCGAACGACACTGCCAACGCTCAGGCACAGGACACCAGTGCTCTGACCCCGGCCCAGCCCCTGCCGGACCCGGAGGCTGCCCTGGTGGCCCGCACGGTGGTTTATTTCGCGCTGGATAGCGACGTCATCGGCGAAGAGTTCACCAGCGTCGTGGCGGCACACGGCAAGCGTCTTGCGGGTGGCACTGCGCATGTGCGTCTGGAAGGCCACACTGACGAACGCGGTTCGGACAGCTACAACAACGCGCTGGGCCTGCGTCGCGCGGAAGCGGTGAAGAAGGCGCTGAAGCTCGCTGGTGCGCAGGATGCGCAGGTGGAGACGGTGTCTTTCGGCGAGCAGAAGCCTGCAGCCGGCGGCGAAGGCGAGGGTGAGGAAGCCTGGGCCAAGAACCGTCGCGTGGAAATCGTCTACCTGCCGTAAGTTTTCGGGCGCCGCTCGCGGCGCAAAAAGGGGTTTCGCGTGCGTATGCATTTCAGCCGAGTGGGATTGCCGGGGTTGGTGGTTGCCGCTTTGCTGGCAGGCTGCCAGACCACCTCGCCCGAGGAAGAGCCGGCCTACGTGAAGGCCACGGCCGTCGAGGCGCGCGCCGTGGCGGTGGAGGGGCGTGCCCAGGCCATCGAAGGACGTGTGGCGGTCATCGAACGGCAGGCGCAGGCTTTGCTGGATCTGCAGCGCCAGCAGGACCGGCAGAGCGCCGAGCTTCGCGAGCTTCGTGGCGAACTCGAACAGCTTCAGGAAGGCGTCCGCAAGGGCACCGAGGAGCAGCGGAACCTGTATGCAGACATCGACAGGCGTTTGACGGCGCTGGA
>JBEGRA010000458.1:0-4653 GCA_041180705.1 Pseudomonadota bacterium
ACGACGCCCGAAGGGTCAACGTCACCATCGATGGGGTCCCAAAGGGCCGCAATGTAGTGCTTCGGGTCGATGAGCGGGTGGCGCCGCGCCACTTCCTCGACGCTGATGAACTCTTGGTCCAGCCCCATGTAGCGCGCTTTGGAACGCTCGCGCTTCAGATAGTCGTACCAGACCTGGTTCGACGCCAGATAAAAGCCGCCGGTGGAGTGCAGCCCGATGGGGTGCCCGGAAGTCGCCTCGATCTCCTTGTAGAGATTGATGGTGTAGCCCTGCAGGCGACTGATGTTCGGGTCCGAGCTGATGGTGTGGATCTGCCCTGCGGCATGCCAACTGGAACCGCTGGTCAGTTCATCGCGCTCCAGCAGCACGCAGTCCTTCCAGCCGAACTTGGCCAGGTGAAACAGGATGGACGCACCGACGACACCGCCGCCGATGACGACGACTTTGGCATGGGTAGGCAGGGAGTTTTCCACGACAATCTCCTTCAGGGCCGGCCAACAGCACGGCACCACTGAACAACGAAACTAGTACCAAGCGTCGGGCAGGTCCGCTTTGCGACGCGCCACGTAATCTTCCAGCGCCTCCCGGCGAGCCGGGTCCAGCGCGGGCGCCTCGTAGTCCGCCAGCAGACGGTTCCAGCGCTCGTAGGCTCGGCGTGCAGAGTCCTTCGCGCCCTGCTCTTCCCACTGCTCGACGCTGTTGGAATCGGAGAGCTGCGCCTCGTAGAAGGCCGTGGAGTAGTGCCCCAGCGTGTGCGCCGAGCCGAGGAAATGCCCGCCCGGCTCCACATCGGCATAGGCGTCCACACCCAACTGATCGTCGCTGGTATCGAAGCCACGCAACACGGTTTCGTAAGCCCCGAGACGGTCCGCGTCCAGCACGAGCTTTTCGTAGCCGGTGGCGAGGCCGCCTTCCAGCCAACCCGCCGCATGCAACACGAAATTCGCTCCACCGAGAATGGTGGACAGCATGGAGTCCGCGCTTTCCGCCGCGGCCTGAAAATCCGGGACCTTGGATGCAGTGAGCGCCCCACCGCAGCGCAACGGCAAGTTCAGGCGGCGCGCCAGTTGCCCGATGGCGAGGTTCGACAGCAACGGCTCCGGCATGCCGAAGGTGGGTGCCCCCGACCGCAAGTTCATCGAGGACAGGAAGTTGCCGAGGATGAATGGTGCGCCCGGACGCACCAATTGCGTGAACGCGCCGACGATCATGGCCTCGGCCAGCGCCTGCGCGATGGCAGCAGCTGTGGTCACCGGGCCCATGGCACCGGACAGGATGAACGGCACCGCGATGAGCCCCTGCCCCGCACCGCAGTAAACCGCCGCTGCCTCGGTGACGACCTTGTCCACCAGCAGCGGCGAGTTGGTGTTCACGTTCCCGAGGATGACGCAGTTCGCGTCGAACACTTCGGGCCCATGTAGCAACCGCGCCATCGCCACGCTGTCTTCCGCGCGGCTCTTCTCCGTGATGGCACCGAGGTGCGGCTTGTCGGTCAAGGTCATGTGCGCCAGCAGCATGTCGAGATGCCGCTTGGACACGGGAATGTCGCAGGGTTCGCAGGTGACGAACCCCGAGTGGTGCAACGGCGCCAACGCGTGCGTCAGTTTCACCAGACGGTGGAAGTCGTCGAGCGTGCCGTAGCGACGGCCACCCTCCAGATCGCGCACGAAGGGCGAACCATAGACCGGGGCAAACACCTGATGCTGCCCGCCGATGCGTACCGACCGTGCCGGATTGCGCGCCACCTGAGTGAACTCCGCCGGCGCACTGGCCAACAGACCCCGAACCAGCTCGGGGGCCACACGGACGCGGGTGCCTTCGACTTCGGCACCGGCCGCCCGCCAGCGGCGCAGGGCGTCCGGGTCGTCGCGGAACTCGATGCCGACGCGTTCCAGCAACCGGAAGGCCTGAGCCTCGATTCGTTCCAGCGCTTCTTCATCGAGCAGGGCGTAGTGGGGAATGCGCCGAGTGACAAAGGCCGGCGCCATCGGGGCGGCAGGGCGAACCTCGCGGGGACGACGGGAGCGGGTTTCGGGGCGCGACATGGCTCTACCTGAGTTGATACCCCCCTGTGGCCCCGCGACCAGGGCCCCGGTTGGCCTGCATGGGCCCCGGCACCCCCGCCAGGCTCCCCGGAACGGGTTCCGGGGCGGTCCGGACGCCCCCGCGAGGGGGGTGGTTTGTCACTGGACCCCCAAGCGTGTCAAAATACGCGGCTAGCGTCCAGTCTATTAACCACTCAAGCCAACAACGGAACCCGCCATGGCCCGCACAACCCCGCTGTCCGATATCCGCAATATCGGCATCATCGCCCACGTCGACGCCGGCAAGACGACGACGACCGAGCGCATCCTGTACTACACGGGCCGCAAGCACACCATCGTGGACGTGCATGACACGAAGGACCTGAAGTCCTCCACCACGACGGACTACCTCGAGCAGGAACAGAAGCGCGGCATCACCATCCAGTCCGCCGCCGTTTCCGCGTTCTGGCGCAAGAAGAAGATCAACGTCATCGACACCCCGGGCCACGTGGACTTCACCATTGAAGTGAACCGCTCGCTCCGCGTGCTCGACGGCGCCGTCGTCGTGTTCGACGGCGTGGCCGGCGTGGAACCGCAGTCGGAAACGAACTGGCGTCTGGCCGACAACTACGACGTGCCCCGCCTGTGCTACGTCAACAAGATGGACCGCAGCGGCGCCGGCTTCCTGCGCTGCGTGGACATGATCAAGAAGCGCCTCGGCGCCCGTCCGCTGTGCCTGCAGCTCCCCATCGGCTCCGAAGACAACTTCAAGGGCATGATCGACCTCGTCGACATGAAGGCCCTGGTGTGGGATTCGGACGAGAAGGACGCCCAGTGGCAGATCCTCGACATCACCGACGGCATGGCCGACAAGCTCGGCGTCACGGTTCCCTCGGACCGCGCCATCCTGGACAGCATCGAGAAGTTCCGTACGGAACTCGTCGACACCTGCCTCGAGATGGACGACGAAGCGATGATGGCCTACCTCGAGGGCGAAATCCCCTCGCGCGAGACCATCATGGCCTGCATCCGCAAGGGCACGCTCACCTCCGCCTTCACCCCGGTCCTGTGCGGCTCCTCGTACAAGAACAAGGGCGTGCAGCAGGTGCTGGACGCCGTCGTGGACTACCTCCCGGCCCCGACGGACGTCGCCTCCATCAAGACGGTGGACGCTGACGGCACGCCGACCGGCGAGCGCGCCTGCTCGGACGACGAGCCGTTCTCGGCGCTGGCGTTCAAGGTCATCAACGACGCCTACGGCGCTCTCACCTTCATCCGCGTGTACTCGGGCGTGCTCACCAAGGGCATGTCGGTCATGAACAGCACCCGCGGCAAGCGCGAGAAGATCGGCCGCATGGTGGAAATGTTCGCGAAGGACGCGAACGCCGTGGAAGAAGCCCGCGCCGGCGACATCGTCGCGCTGGTCTCGCTGGCCGAAACCGACACCGGTGACACCCTGTGCGACTCCTCGGCCCCGGTGGTGCTGGAGCGCATGCGCTTCCCGGACCCCGTCATCAGCGTGTCCGTGAAGCCGAAGAACAAGGCGGAACTGGACAAGTTCGGCGCCGCCCTCGGCAAGATGGTTCGTGCCGACCCTTCGCTGCGCCTCGAGACCGACCGCGAAACGGGGCAGACCCTGCTTCGCGGCATGGGTGAACTCCACCTGGAAGTCACCCTCGACCGCATGCGCACGGAATTCAACGTGGAAGGCATCATGGGCGAGCCCCGTGTGGCCTACCGCGAAACCATCACCAAGCCGGTCGAAGAGCACTACACCCACAAGAAGCAGACGGGTGGCTCGGGTCAGTTCGCCGAAGTCTGGATCAAGTTCGAGCCGCTCGAGCGCAGCGCGGGCTACCAGTTCGAGGACAAGACCGTCGGTGGTTCGGTGCCGAAGGAATACGTGCCGTCCGTCGACAAGGGCCTCAAGATGCAGATGGAGGACGGTGTCCTCGCGCACTACCCGACCGTGGACTTCAAGGCCACGCTCATCGACGGTAGCTACCATGACGTCGACTCGAACGCCCTGACGTTCGAAATCGCCGCGAAGGCCTGCTTCCGCGAAGCCATGCGCAAGGCCGGCCCCGTGCTCCTCGAGCCGGTCATGAAGGTCGAGACCGTCACCCCGGGCGACTACCTGGGCGACGTCATCGGCGACATGAACCGTCGTCGCGGCGCCATCCAGGACCAGCTGGAGCGTGGCACCAACATCGCCGTCGTGGCCCACGTGCCGCTGTCGGAAATGTTCGGCTACATCGGCCACCTGCGCGGCATGACCTCCGGTCGTGCCTCGTACACGATGGAGTTCAGCCACTACGATCCAGTGCCGCGCAACGTGGCGGAAGTGATCATCGCCGAAGCCAACAAGCCCGCCACGGCCTGATAGCTTCCCGGCGATGGGCCCCAAGGCCGGCGCGGCACACACCGCCCGGCCCCAAGGCCCCGAAAAGAGCCCGGTCACCGCAAGGTGCCGGGCTTTTTTCATGTTTCACTGACAGTCGAGGTTCCGCCTGCGTCTGCGTTACGCTCTAGGCAAGCCGGCCCCGTTCCGCATGAGCCGGCAACCTTTGGGGGAACACATGTCTGCCACGCCGGCCTCGCTCGACCAATACTCCATGACCTGGCGCCA
>JBEGRA010000459.1:0-5526 GCA_041180705.1 Pseudomonadota bacterium
GCCGGCGCCCAGGACACCGTGACGGCCACCGCCAGGCTACGACTCCAGCACGTCTGCAACCGCGAACTGAAGGCATTCCGTCTGCAACGCGCGCTGACGAACACCGTCAGTTCCGCACGCGCCTCGCAGCGCCAACTGCAGGCGCTGGTAGCAGGCTCCGCGGATGCCATCGCCATCGTGCAGGAAGGAATCGTCGTCGAAGCCAACCCCGCCTGGCTCGACCTGCTGCTGCGCTCGCTGGAAGGCGTGGTGGGCATGCCCGCCATGGACCTCTTTGCCGCTGAAAGCCACCCCGCATTGCGCGGTGCGCTGGTAGCCTGCCAGCAGGGCCGCTGGGAAGACCACACGCTCCATGCCGTAGCCGCCCTCGGCAACGGGGAGACGCTGGCACTGGAACTGGAACTCGCGCCCACGGCTTTCGAGGGTGAACCGGCGGTGCAATTGAGCGTTCCCGCGGCAGAGCGAGACGCCGCCGAAGTGGCGCACACCTTCACTTCCGTGCTCGATTCCGACCCGGGTACCGGCGTGTTGCACCGCCAGGCCTTCGTGGACCGCTTGCGCGAACGCGCCGCCACCCCTCCCGCCGGCGGCGTGCGTCATCTGGCCTTCATCCGGCCCGACGCCTTCGAAGAAGCCATCGCCCAGGTGGGCCCACTGGTCGCAGAAGATCTCGTGGTGCACCTCGGGCGCCTCGTGCGCGAAAGCCTGACCTCCGGCGACCTCTGCGGTCGCCTCGGCGGCGCAGGCTTCATGGCACTGCTGGAACGTGGCACCACCCGCGACGTGGAAACCTGGGCAGAGCACCTGCTGCAACGCATCGCAGGCGAAGCCTTCAGCGCCGGCGAGCGCTCCGTCTCCATGACGGCGAGCATCGGCCTCGGCACACTGCACACGAGCGTGAAGGACCCCTCTGCCCCTGCCGCCGATGCCGTGGAGGCAACGCAGCAAGCGCGCGCGAAGGGCGGCAACCGCGTCGTCCTGCTGGACCGCAGCGACAGCGAAACCCGCGAGCTTTCCTACGACCAGGTCTGGGTGAAGCAGATCAAGGCCGCGCTGCTGGACAACCGTTTCCACTTGGTGCAACAGCCCATCGCCAGCCTGCTCGGCGAAGAGCAAGGCCTGTTCGACGTGCTCATCCGCATGACGGACGAGACCGGCGACGAAGTGCTGCCGTCGGCGTTCCTGCCGGCCGCCGAACGCCACGACCTCATGAAACCCATCGACCGCTGGGTCATCGGCGCCGCCATGGCGTTCTGCCAGCAGCGTCGTCCGGCAGCCGTGTTCGTACGTTTGTCCCGCGCCAGCGTGAACGACCCAACGCTCCTGGCCTGGCTGCAGCACCAGCTCGCCGCTCTGCGTGTGCCGGCTGAAGAGCTGTGTTTTCAGGTGGACGAGGCCATTGCCGGTCAGCACTTGGAAGCCACACGCCTGCTTGCGGAAAACCTGCGGGAACTCGGGTTCCGGTTCGCCCTGGAGCATTTCGGCTCCACCCCGGCAGCCACGCGCATCCTGGCGCAAGTGGGCGCGGACTTCGTGAAGATCGACGGCACCCTGATGCAGGGCTTGGCGCGAAGCGTGCCCCAGCAGGAACAGGTGCAGCGCTTGGTGCTGGCGGCACGCGAAGCCGGTTCAGCCACCATCGCCGAGCGCGTCGAAGACGCCAACACCATGGCAGTGCTTTGGCAGATTGGTGTCGGATTCGTCCAGGGCTACCTGCTGAACAAACCCGAAGAAGTGGTGCTGGGCTGAAAAGTCGCGAGCTTGTGGGAGCGAGCTTGCTCGCGACTCTTCAGACCTCCAAGTAGCTCACCGTGCGCCAGCCGCGCGGCAGCAAGCCGCCACGCTGGCCGCGCTCGCCGCGGTACTCGCGCAGTTCGTTGAAGCTGAGCGTCATGCGGCGTTCGCCGCATTGCACGTAGAGCTTACCGCCCTCCGGCACGACCGCGACGCCCATGAGCGTTTCATCCACCAGCCCACCACGCACCGGCGGCAAGCCGAACAGTTTGTTGCCTCGGCCCTTGTCGAGCTCGGGGAGGTCTGCCACGGGGAACACCAGCAAGCGGCCTTCGCTGCTGGCCACCGCCACCAACCCCTTGCCATCGGCGGGCACCGGACACGGCGCGAACACCTTGGCGCCTTCCGGCACCGTGAGCACGGCCTTTCCCGCACGCTTGCCGGCAAACATGGCCTCGAGGGGCGCGATGAAGCCGTAGCCGGCATCGCTGGAGAGCAGATATTTTTCGGTGCCATCGCCGATGAGAACGCCGGCAAACGTAGCGCCGTCGGGCGGGTCCAGGCGGCCCGAGATGGGTTCGCCCTGGCCGCGCGATGACGGCAGCGTGTGCGCCAGCAAGCTGTAGGTACGCCCGGTGGAGTCCAGGAACACTGCCTGCTGCGTGCTCTTGCCGCGCGCCGCGGCCTTGAAGCTGTCACCGGCCTTGTAAGACAAAGCGGCCGGGTCGATTTCGTGGCCCTTGGCCTGACGTACCCAGCCCAGCGTGGACAACACGACGGTGACAGGTTCCGTCGGCACCAGCGTCGATTCGTCGATGGCCTGCGCCGCTTCGCGTTCCACCAGCTTCGTGCGGCGCTTGTCGCCGTGCTTCTCGGCATCTGCCTGCAGTTCCGAACGCACGAGCGAACGGAGCTTGGCGTCGTCGCCGAGAATGGCTTGGAGACCATCGCGTTCGGCAGCGAGTTCCGCCTGCTCGCCGCGAATCTTCATTTCCTCGAGGCGCGCCAAGTGGCGCAGCTTGGTCTCGAGGATGGCTTCGGCCTGTTCGGTCGACAGACCGAAGGTGGCCATGAGCACTTGCTTGGGCTCGTCCTCCGTGCGGACGATGCGGATGACCTCATCCAGATTCAGGAAGGCGATGAGCAAGCCGTCGAGGATGTGCAGGCGGCGCAGCACCTTCTCCAGCCGATGCTGCAAGCGCCGGCGCACGGTGCCGAGCCGGAAGGTGATCCATTCCGCAAGCACATCTCGCAGGCCCATGACGCGCGGGCGGCCATCCAGCGCGATGACGTTGATGTTGACGCGATAGGTGCGTTCCAAGTCCGTGGTGGCGAACAGGTGCGCCATGAGCTGTTCGACGTCCACGCGATTCGAGCGCGGCACCAGCACGAGGCGTGTCGGGTTTTCGTGGTCCGACTCGTCGCGCAAGTCTTCGAGCATGGGCAGCTTCTTGTTGCGCATTTGCGCCGCAATCTGCTCCTGCACCTTGGCACCGCTCACCTGATACGGCAGGGCCGTGATGACGATATCGCCGTCTTCTTCCACATACGTGGCGCGGGCGCGGAAGGTGCCGTTGCCCGTCTCGTACATGGCCCGCAGCTCCGCCTTGGGCGTGATGATTTCCGCGCCCGTGGGGAAATCGGGCCCCGGCACGAACTTCGTGAGTTCACGCCCGGTGGCCTCCGGGTTGTCCATAAGATGAATGGTGGCGTTCACCACTTCCCGCAGGTTGTGCGGCGGGATATCCGTGGCCATGCCCACCGCGATGCCCTGCGTGCCGTTCAGCAGCACATTGGGCAGCCTCGCCGGCAGCAGCGAAGGCTCTTCCATGGTGCCGTCGAAGTTCGGCACCCAGTCGACGGTGCCCTGCTCCAGTTCACCGAGCAGCGTTTCGGCGTAGGGCCGCAGCTTGCTTTCGGTGTAACGCATGGCGGCGAAGGACTTCGGGTCGTCCGCGGAGCCCCAGTTGCCCTGCCCGTCCACGATGGGATAGCGATAGCTGAAGGGCTGGGCCATGTGGACCATGGCTTCGTAGCAGGCGCTGTCGCCGTGCGGATGGAACTTGCCGATGACGTCGCCGACGGTACGCGCCGACTTCTTGTGCTTGGCACTGGCCGCGAGGCCGAGTTCGCTCATGGCGTAGATGATGCGGCGCTGCACGGGCTTCAGGCCGTCCGCCAGCATGGGCAGCGCGCGATCGAGGATGACGTACATCGAGTAATCGAGGTAGGCCTTCTCGGTGAAGTCGCGCAAGGGCTGCTGTTCGATGCCCTCGAAATTCATGGAAAGGTTTGCCATCTTCAGACCTCGGCCAGATTGCCCTTGTTCTCCAGCCATTCGCGGCGGTCCGCCGCGCGTTTCTTGGCCAGGAGCATATCGAGGATCTGGTCGACGCCATCCTCACCATCCACCGTCAGGCGCACCAGGCGGCGCGTCTGCGTGGCCATCGTCGTTTCACGCAACTGCAGCGGGCTCATTTCACCCAAGCCTTTGAAGCGGGTGATCATGGGCTTGCCACGCACGCCTTCCGCCTGGAGGCGGTCCAACAGGCCCTGGCGTTCGCCGTCGTCGAGCGCGTAGTACACCTGTTTGCCGATATCGATGCGGTACAGCGGCGGCATGGCAACGAACACGTGGCCCGCCACCACCATGGGCCGGAAGTGACGCAGGAACAGCGCGCACAACAGCGTGGCAATGTGCTGGCCGTCGGAGTCGGCGTCCGCGAGGATGCAGACCTTGTGGTAGCGCAGGTTCTTGAGGTCCGCCTCGGACATGCCCGGGTCCACACCCAGCGCCACGGAGATGTCGTGCACCTCCTGGCTCTGCAGCACGCTGGCGCTTTCCACTTCCCAGGTGTTCAGGATTTTTCCGCGCAGCGGCATGATGGCCTGGGTTTCGCGGTCGCGCGCTTGCTTGGCGGAACCACCGGCGGAGTCGCCTTCCACCAGAAACAGTTCGCCGCGGGTCGGGTCCTGGCTGGAGCAGTCCGCCAGCTTTCCCGGCAAGGCCGGGCCTGCCGTGATGCGCTTGCGCACGACCTTCTGGGCGGCCTTCAAACGTTCCTGCGCCGCCGTGATGGCCAACTGCGCGATGCGCTCGCCGGCATCCGGGTGCTGGTTCAGCCACAACGCCAGCGCGTCCTTGACGATGCCGCCGACGAACGCAGCGCATTCACGGGACGACAGACGCTCCTTCGTCTGGCCAGCAAACTGCGGGTTCGTGAGCTTTACGCTCAGCACGTAGCTGACGCGGTCCCAGACATCTTCCGGGGCCAGCTTCACGCCGCGCGGCAACAGATTGCGGAACTCGCAGAAGTCGCGCACGGCGTCCGTGAGGCCGGCGCGCAGGCCGTTCACGTGCGTTCCGCCTTCGGCGGTGGGGATGAGGTTCACGTAGCTTTCGCCGACGCCCGGCTCGCCGTCCGGCACCCAGGCCACGGCCCAGTCCGCCACTTCGGCGCCGCCCTTCATGGAGCCGGCGAAGGGCTCTTCCGGCAGGAACGGGCGCTGCGCCAGTTGGTCCGCGAGGTAGCCGCCCAGGCCGCCCGCGTAGAACCATTCCTCGCGTTCATTGGTGGCTTCGTTGAAGAGCCGGACCCGCAGGCCCGGGCACAGCACGGCCTTGGCACGCAGCACATGGCGCAGGCGCGACACGAGCACCTTGTCGGAGTCGAAGTAGCTGCCGTCCGGCCAGAAGCGCACGCTGGTGCCGGAGACGCCCTTCGGTGCCTTGGCGACCACCTTCAGCTTTTCATCGAGATGGCCGTCGCGGAAGGTGATGAGGAACTCTTC
>JBEGRA010000460.1:0-3835 GCA_041180705.1 Pseudomonadota bacterium
TGCACTGTTGCCAACAGGTTTCAGACAATAGCAGATGGGTAGGGTCTCCCGCACGGTAAATTCGTCGGGGATGCAATCGAAAAGGGGGGTCCATAAGAGACGTAAAGGGGGCGGCTGGAGCCGAAAGTGTGGGTCCTGCACCCGGTGGCGGCTGCCGCTGGCAGCGGCCCCATGAGTGCGAGGACAATGAGAGGGGGGATGGCCGCTTGTGGTGGTCCAACTCCAATATGGTGTGCTGCGCCAGTCCGACAGAGCACTGGCGAGAACAGTAGACACGTGTGTGATGAGGAGCGCACGGTCCAGGGTGTCACCGCCAGCTCGTCACAGCGTGTTCATCACGGCGGGCGCCGGGCGTCCAACCGCCGTGAGAGGGCCCGTCACAGCCAGGGAAGGCGCGGCGGGGCCGCGCTGCAGGGGTGCCAGCCGTCCAGCGCAGTGGGTGCCGAGGGCGGAGGACGCCATTGCTCGGCTGGTTGTGTTGTGCCGCCGCCGCCGGCTCGCGCCTCATCTCGCGATGTCACGGCCTAAGGAACGCGTCTGAAGCCTTGCTGCGCCACGCCGCGCGGCCTGGCCGCGGTGCCAAGCCGCGTAGACCTCGCCCGCGAAGCACATCGCACAAGCAGCGTAGCGCCGCGCCCGCGCACTCCGCCCTGCGTTTGTATACGCTCCGCGCGATGTACAGGGGCCGCAAACGGATGCGGCCGATACGCGGGCGCGAGGCAGGCTGCAACGGCTAGTGCGTGCGCGTGCGAGGCTGCGCGGCCCGGCTCGCGGCCCGCGGCTCGCGCGGCGTCTTTACCGACGCAAACAGAAGCCCAGGCATTCTGCCACGCCGCGCCGCGCCGCGCGCGGCCGCGCGCACCGGCCCGTCCGCGGCCAGCATGAGACGGGCCCGACGCGCGGAATTACAATCGTAAAAATTTAATTAACTTACACCGAAGACGTAGTGCAACACTGCACTGTTGCCAACAGGTATCAGACAATAGCAGGTGGGTAGGGTCTCCCGCACGATAGGAACGTCGGGGATGCGATCGAAATAGGGTCGTCAAAAGACTAAATAGGTGGACGGCACACTAGCCGATAGAGAAGGAGACCAACACCCGGTGGCGGCTGCGTGCCAACAAATATGGCAACAGCAGCGGCCCCATGGGCAGAAGGACAAACAAGTGCACACAGTGTGAGATTATTTGGGCTGAAAGTCGGAAGCCAGGAGGCCGCAGTTGCGACGTGGTGCATTAGCAGAGGAGCCCAGGCGCGAACGGCGGCGGGTGGCGTGCCACGGAGACCTGCCTGGCGCCAAGGCGAGGTGGTTGCGGCCGCTGCAACCCAGGGGGCAAAGCGAGCCACCCTGCCCATCGTGGTGGCGCCGAAACTTGGCGCCAAGCCACCGCCGCCGCCGCGCCTAAAGGGCCCCACAGTGCTTCGCTCCACAGCCGCGCCCGCGGCCGCCCGGCTCCCAGCTACAGATAATTATGGGCAACCAATCTACAGGTGCAGGCTAACGCGCTCTGCTCCGTCCACTACCCGCAAAAAAGGATGCAGAGTGCCAAAAGAACGGAGGCGCTCAACCCACGAGGCCTTGTAGAACGACAAATACACAAAATCCGACAGCACGCCCTTGAACTCGGCGCGCGCCACCCGCGTGGCGATGCTGCACAGCACAGGCGCTGGCGCCGCCACGCCACTAGTGCTCCGCTCCTCCATCGCCTGCTCCAGCCGGTACAGCGTCCGTCGTCCCTTGTCCATCGCGTTGAGAGCCGCTAGGCACACCACGTTCCAGGTTGGCAGGTGCAGCTGCCTGAAAGGCGGCTGCGCCAGCCACACGTGGTGCCGCTGCAGCGGGTGCGCCGCAGCGTCCGCCGGGCGGTACCGCAGCAGCGCTGCCTGGATGTCGCCCGCCACAGCGGTCGCCACCGGGCACTCCCAGAAGTGATGAAGCCGTGTAGAACCGTCCTCGCCGCACTGGCACAGCTGCTCCGCGCTGCCCATGCGCTCGCCGGACGGCAGGGCGTTGAGCGCCAGCCGCCAGAACACCTCCTTGCTGATGTTCTCCAGCGGCAGCCGCCACATGCCTAGCAGCAGCTTTGGCATCAGCGTAGCAGCCGTCGCGGAAGCGTCTGGGGATGCCGGCGGCAGGTCCATGGCTTGCGCCACGAACTTGGTGAACTTGGCCTGCCGGGTCGCCGTGCGCTGCGCCCCCTGCACCTGGGTGCCGAGGCGCACGGTGAAGCCGCGCACGGAGACGCTGACGCCATTGGCACGCCACACGTACAGGTTCGCCAGCTCGTCCGCTGGTACGGTGCGCTGCGCCTGGTCCACCAGCCCCACCCCGCCGCGGTCGTTGTGGGCGAGGTAGGCGGCGAACGCGCGCTCGTACAGGTCCTCCGGGATGCAGCGCCGCAGCTCGTGGAGCTCGGCGTCCACCAGGGCAGGCGAGAAGTGGTTGGCCCCGCCGGCCAGCGTGCCACCGGGGGCCAGCAGCGCCCGCCACTGGGCCGACCGTGGCTGCAACGTGCCCTGCCGGCTCATGAGGCGCACGACGCTTTGGAGCGACAGGAAATGATGCAGCGAGGCAACGGACGAGTGGGCACGCAGGGCGGGCGCCACCTCGGCGGCGCGGCGCCCATCGGGCGCTGGCCGCTGGATGGCGGCGTCCGTCCACACGTTGGTGGCCAGCGCCACCTGCCCCGGCGTGCTGACGTGCACCGGCGGGAAGGCGGCGATGGCAGAGAAGAGGCGCTGGAGCGGCGCCGGGCCGTCGGTGGCCCAGCGAGCTGCAATCGGGCGTGACGCCCGCCGCGCTGAACATGTCCAGCGACGACGCGCCGCGCGACGGCAGCAGCGGCCCGTAGTAGGGGGCCGCGCGGTGCAGCAGCTCGCGGTTGACCAGCACCCACGGCTTGGAGGCGTCGGGCGCGGCGGCCAGCTTGGCCGCCCACTTGACGTGGCGGCTGAGCATGTGGTGCAGCCACGGCAGCGCACCAAAGCCGCCATCTTGCGGGCGGCCCGGCAGCAGGTCGGCTTGCACGCCGCGGAACACGCGGCGCGGGTTGGCCGGCGACAGGCCGGCCTCGACGAACTTGGCGCAAACGCCCTCCAGCCGTGCGATTTGCAGCGCGGAGGGCAGGCTGTTGAATTCCGAATGGTAAAGGATGCGAGATACAGCATACGAGGCGGAGCAAAACCCACGGCCGAAGGTGGAGAGCCGCAACATGCAGAGCATGGTGAGGGAGGTTTCCAGCTTGGCGATGAGCGCGTCCCACTGGTCGGCCGCCGGGGGGGCCTCGCCGATGCGGACGCCGAGCACCTTGGCGTCGCGCACGACTTGGATGTCATGGAGGTGGCTGGGTTGGCGGCTCCCGGGCGGCGGTAGCGGCAGGAGGAGGGCGCGCGTCTTGGCAATGTTGAGGCGTTGGCCGCTGGCGTCGCCAAACATCTCCATCATGGCCTTGAACAGCGGGATGCAGGCCGGGCTCTCCAGGAGGACGTGGATGTCGTCGGCGAACTGGGAGGCGTGCACGCGCCGCGACGCCTCGCCGGGCACGCTCGAGTGCACTGTGATGCCCACCGTGCGCTCGCTCTTGAGGAAGCGGAGCAGGGCGGTGGCCACGAACAGGTACAGCAGTGGCGACAGGGGGCACCCCTGGCGCACCCCCGCCTCGAAGGCGAAGAAGCGGGAGCGGAAGCCGTGCACAATGGAGCATGCTTCCGTGCCGGTGAGCAGCAGCTGCACCCACTGCACGAATGGGGCGCCCGCGCCCAGCGCGTCGAGTGCATGATACAGAAAGTTGCGGCAAATGGTGTCAAATGCTTTGGCAAAGTCGCACAGCACCAA
>JBEGRA010000461.1:0-7630 GCA_041180705.1 Pseudomonadota bacterium
AACCATCCGTTGTTTCTGCCTTTGGCCTGGGGCCTTGAGCGTGCCGGTCTGGTGTACGTGCCGATTGCGTACCGTCTCGCGCCGCCTGAAGTCGCCTATATCCTCGAGGACTGCAGTGCGAAACTGCTGATCAGTCATCAGGCGTTCGCCGGCATGCTGGACCAGGTCCACGCAGCCCTGCCGGGCGTGCCCCAGTTCCGCATCGACGGCGTGGGCGAGCAGAACCTCGATATCGCACTGTCCGCCATGCCGGAAACGCCCATCCCCGACCAGCGTGCGGGGGTAGAGATGATGTACTCCTCCGGCACTACGGGGCGGCCCAAGGGTGTGAGCATCGGGTTGCCGGTGAACCCGGCCATCGATGGACCCCACATGATGGCCAGCATGAACCGCGACTTGTTCGGCTATGGGCCCGATACGGTTTATTTGTCGCCCGCGCCTCTGTACCACGCCGCTCCCATGCGCTTTTGCATGGCCACCCAACGCCTCGGCGGAACGGTGGTGGTGATGGAACATTTCGATGCCGAGACCGCGCTGGCCTTGATCGAAAAATATCGCGTCACGGATGCCCAGTGGGTTCCCACCCATTTCGTGCGTTTGCTGGCCTTGCCGGCGGAAACGCGGGCGAAGTACGACATGAGTTCGCTGCGTACGGCGGTGCATGCTGCGGCCCCCTGTCCGGCCCCGGTCAAGCAGGCGATGATCGAGTGGTGGGGTCCCATCGTGCTGGAGTACTACGCGGCCAGCGAGCAGATCGGGGTTACTTTCATTCGCAGCGAAGAGGCTTTGACCCACCCTGGTTCCGTGGGGCGTGCCGCCATTGGCGTGCTGCACATCTGCGACGAGAGCGGCAATGAACTGCCGGCCCGTACGGAAGGGCATGTCTGCTTCGAGAGCCCGCGTCCCTTCAGTTACCACAACGACCCGGTGAAAACGCGGGAAGCGTACAACCCGAAGGGCTGGGCAACCGTTGGCGATATCGGTTGGGTGGATGAAGACGGCTATCTGTACCTTACCGACCGCAAGAGTTTCATGATCATTTCCGGCGGTGTGAACATCTACCCGCAGGAGATCGAGAATCTGCTCGCCGTTCACCCCAAGGTCATGGACGTCGCCGTCATTGGCGCGCCCGATGCCGAGATGGGCGAGCGGGTTGTCGCTGTCGTTCAGCCGCGGAACCCGGCAGAGGCGGGCCCGGCACTGGCGGCGGAGCTCACCGCCTGGCTTGGGCCGCAGCTCTCGCGAGTGAAGCTGCCGCGCCAAATCGATTTCCGCGATGAACTGCCGCGTGAGCCGACCGGCAAGCTGTTCAAGCGCAAACTCCGCGATGAATATCGCGCAGCGGCCGGGCTGTCCTGAGCGTTCTTGGAACCGGGGAATACTTAAAGATGTCGTCAGTATCCAGCATTGAACTGCCGCTCCTGCCCGGGACCAACGGGGATGGCTTTCATCCTTGCAGCCACGCCCGTCGCAATCCGGCGAAGCCAGCCATCATCATGGGTGAGACCGGGCAGGTCATTACCTACGGCGAACTCGATGCCTGGAGCAATCGGGCGGCGCAATTGTTCCGGTCGCGCGGACTGCAGGTGGGCGATACCGTTGCCATCTGTCTGGACAACCACCCGCTGTATCTGGCCTTGGCCTGGGGCGCGCAGCGTGCCGGGCTGGTTTACGTGCCGACTTCCTATCGACTGACGGCTCCCGAACTCGCTTATATCCTCGAGGACAGCGGCGCGAAGCTGCTGCTGGGGGGGCAGGAGTTTGCGGAGATGCTGGATGCGGTGCTCAGCGCCGTGCCCACTGTCGCGCAGCTGCGCTTCGGCGGTTTGGCTGCCCTCGATTTGGAAGCGGCACTGGCTGCCGTGCCGGCCACGCCGATTGCCGACCAGCGCGCCGGCACGGACATGATGTACTCGTCGGGCACCACGGGGCGGCCAAAGGGCGTCAGCATCGGTCTTCCGGAGAACCCGGCCATCGACGCCGTCCACTGGATTGCGACGATGTCGCGGGACTTGTTCGGGTGGCGCGAGGATTCGGTCTATCTGTCTCCGGCGCCCATGTACCACTCGGCCCCCATCCGCTTCTCCATGGCGACCCAGCGTTTGGGCGGCACCGTGGTGGTGATGGAAAAATTCGACCCCGAGGCCGCGCTGGCCTTGATCGAGAAGTACCGCATCACCGACAGCCAGTGGGTGCCGACGCATTTCGTCCGCTTGCTCGCGTTGGCACCGGAAGTGCGCGCCAAGTACGACCTCGGCACGCTGCGTTCGGCTGTGCATGCCGCCGCGCCGTGTCCGGTGCCCGTGAAGCAGGCGATGATTGCCTGGTGGGGCGGGGCGATCATGGAGTACTACGCGGCTTCCGAAGCCACTGGCGTCACGTTCATCCGCAGCGACGAAGCGTTGGCGCGGCCGGGTTCCGTCGGGCGTGCCATGGTTGGCATCCTGCATATCTGCGATGAAGCCGGCAACGAAGTGCCGCCGCGCACGGAAGGGCATGTGTTCTTCGAGAGCAGCAAGACCTTCAGCTACCACAACGACCCGGTGAAGACCCGCGAGGCGTTCAACCAGCACGGTTGGGCCACGGTGGGCGACATCGGTTGGGTGGATGAGGACGGTTACCTTTACCTCACCGACCGCAAGAGCTTCATGATCATTTCCGGGGGCGTGAACATCTACCCGCAGGAAATCGAAAATCTGCTCATCATGCACCCCAAGGTCCTCGACGTGGCCGTCATCGGCGCGCCCGACCCCGGGATGGGCGAGCGCGTGGTGGCGGTAGTGCAGCCCCGTGACATGGCCGACGCGGGGCCGGCCCTGGCGGCGGAGATCACGGAATGGCTGGGCTCCCAGTTGTCTCGCGTGAAGATGCCGCGGCAGATCGATTTCCGTGCCGAGCTGCCCCGGGAGCCCACGGGCAAGCTCTTCAAGCGCAAACTTCGCGATGAATACCGGGCGGCAGCGGAAGCCGGCTAGTCAACGCCAGTCAGACAAATCGTTCCGTCGGGGCAGCACGCCACGACCAGGCCGAAAACCAAAGAGAGACGCACATGACCAAGACCTCGACAGACTTCGAGAACATTGCCTACGAAACGCCGGCCGAACACATCGCCCGTATCGTGCTGAACCGGCCGAACTCGCGCAATGCGCAGAACACCAAGTTGCTGTACGAACTGAATGCCGCTTTCGACGTGGCCGCTCAGGACGACAACATCAAGGTCGTCATCCTCGCCGCCAACGGCAAGGATTTTTCGGCGGGGCACGACTTGCACGAAGACCCGCGCTCGGTCGACATGTCGGTCTACGACATCGTGGGCACGTGGTGCGGCTTCGGCTGCGCCGGCGCTGAAGGCCACATGTCGCGCGAGAAGGAAATCTATCTCGGCTTCAGCGAGCGGTGGCGCAATTTCTCCAAGCCGACCATCGCGGAAGTGCAGGGCAAGTGCATTGCCGGCGGCCTGATGCTCGTTTGGCCCTGCGACATCATCATTGCCTCCGACGACGCGCAGTTCCTGGACAACACGGTGAACATGGGCCTCGCTGGTGCCGAGTTCTTCAACCACCCCTGGGAGCTTGGCGTCCGCAAGGCCAAGGAACTCCTGTTCACCTCGGGTTGGTGGACGGCCCAGGAAGCCTATCGCCTCGGCATGGTCAACCACGTCATTCCGCGTGAACAGCTTTCCGAGTTCACGCTGGAACTGGCGAAGCGTATTGCCATGCAGCCCATGTTCGCGCTGAAGCTGGTGAAGGAAGCCGTGAATACGGCACAGGACGCCTCCGGGCGCGTCACGGCCATGCAGACGTCCTTCGCGCTGCACCAGCTCGGGCACTCGCACAACATGCAACGTTTCGGCCTGCTGGTGGACCCGACTTCCACGGCGGCGCGCATGTCCAAGAGCGTCAGCTACGCCACCAAGAAGGATGGCGAAGGCTGAACAAATCTCCGCTGAAGAGAAGGGAATCCGGGGGGAGTCGGGGCTACGCTGTGGCTCCTTTCGGAATCTGCTTCAGCGAGCGTTGCGATCGGTTGACTGCCAGCAGGAAACCGATTAGTTTCGAACAAGTTGCACTATTGGACTATGTAGGGTCGGGCAGGCTGAAAGCAGTCGCCCGGGAACTGCAATGACTTACCCGATCGAGGAGTGTGGAATCATGGTTCGGCAAGCTATGTGGCGGTTCGCTAGGAAGCTTCTGGCGTTGTCGGTTCTGGGGGCCTTTGCTCTTCCCGCCGGCGCGCAGGTGGAGACCGTCGTTCTCCCGGACAAGCCGGCTGACCAGCACTGGGTTTGGGTCACGAACCTGCAGTTCGGGCACTACGACAAGTCGGTCCTGTACAACGCGGACACGGGCGACGTGCTGGGCTCCGTCGACATGGGCTGGGAGGGCATGAAGCAAGAGTTCCCGCGCAGCAAGAAGGAGCTCTACAGCGCTGCCGTCTACATGTCGCGTGGTTTCCGCGGCACCCGTACGGACGTCATCGGCGTGTTCGACAAGAACACCCTCATGCCGCTGCGCGAAATCGTCATTCCGACGAAGATCATCAAGGGTTGGCCGGACCCGACGCTGACCGCGCTCAGCGATGACGACGCGTTCATGTATGTCCAGGGCATGGCTCCGGGCTCGTCGGTCGGCGTGGCGGACATGAAGAACAACAAGTTCGGCTCGGAAATCGAGACCTCGGGCTGCGCGCACATCATGGCCGCGGGCAACCGCCGCTTCATTTCGCTTTGCGGCGATGGCAGCTTGCTTGCGGTCAACATCGATGACACCGGTCATGAGGCTTCGCGCAAGCGCTTCCCGGGGTTCTTCGATGCCGATGCCGACCCGGTGCACGGTTCGGGCTTCCGTTCCGGGAACGTGTGGTATTTCGTCTCCCACCGCGGCACTGTCCACTCGGTCGATGTCTCCGGCGCGGAACTGAAGTTCCTGCCGACCTGGAAGGTCGCGACGCCGCAGGGCGACAAGACCTGGATCCCGGCGGCCTTCATGCAGTCGGTAGCCGTGAATGGTCGTCTGGGCAGGCTGTACGTGGCGATGCAACTGTCGGACATGAAGCCCAAGTACAGTGGCGCGGATTTCCACGCTCATGATGGTACCGAAATCTGGGCCTTCGACCTGGCGTCCAAGAAGGTCGTCCAGAAGTACTCGGTTCCTGCGGAAAACCCCATCTCGCACGTGGCGGTCAGTCAGGACGCTTCGCCGCTGCTTTACGCCGGCAGCGTCTGGTCGTTGAAGGTGCTGGTCCTGGAAGAGAAGACGGGCAAGCATCTGCGCGACTTCTTCGTTCCCGAAATGCCGACCATCATCCAGCCGGTCGAGTAAGAACAGCGTGCCCACCCATCTGGACCCCGCTGTCGATTGGTTCCTGCGTACGGGCTTTCTGGCCTTGTTCGCCAGTTCCCTGGCGCACAAGGTCTACACGTTCGGGGAATTCCGTCTGACAGTGGCCGCCTACTTTCGAGGAGTCCCTTGGGCCTCCTCGGGTCTGGTCGCCGTTTTGGCGGGCTTGGTAGTGGTGGGCGAGTTCGCCGTGGTAGCGGCCTGTGTCGGCCTGCTGGATGGAGTGTGGCGCGCACTGCTCACGGGCGGGGTGCTGGCGCTGTATGCGCTTGCCATGGGTGGCAATCTTTGGCGCGGCAACCGCCAACTGGATTGCGGATGTCACTGGGGAGCGGTCAGTCAGCCTGTCACCATGGGTCTCGTCTGGCGCAACGTCGTGCTGGCCGGCGTGGCTTTGTTGATGGCCGTTCCGGTCGCTACCCGCAGCTTGAACGTTCTGGATTTCGTGACGGTGCTGGCAGGCTGTGCCATCGCCGGCTTGTTCTATGCCGGCTTCAACCGGTTGGTAGCTTTGCCCCTGAATACAGGTGGAGTGCGTTGATGGAAACCGCGATCGTCGTCGCACTGGTCCTGCAGTGGGTGTTGCTCATTGCGCTGTCCGTGGTGGTTCTGGCCCTCGTCCGGCAGGTGGGCGTTCTGCACACCCGTTTTGGCACGCCGCCCGGCGCCCTGGTCATCAACAAGAAAATCCGTACCGGCGAACGCTCGCCCGAATTCAAGTTGCGTACCATCGACTCGAAAGAGGTCGTCATCGGGGCCGCTGACTCTGCCGGTCGCAGCACTCTCGTCATGTTCGTCACGCCCGAGTGCCCGGTTTGTGCCACGCTTTTGCCGGCCTTGAAGTCCATCGGTTCGCAGGAATCTGGCTGGCTGAGGCTGGTATTCGCCAGCGACGGTGAAGTGGCTGCCCAGCAGCAGTTCTTCAAGGAAAAAGGCCTTCAGGACTACCCGTACGTGCTGTCGCACGAACTCGGACTGACCTACCAGATTGGCCGTTTGCCCTATGGCGTTCTCATCGACGCTGCTGGCGTGATGGTGGCGCAGGGCCTGTGCAACAGTCGCGAGCACGTGGAGAGCCTCTTCGAGGCGCAGCGTCTTGGTGTCGGCACCATTCAGGATTACCTTCAGCGCGAAGAGTCGCGCTGAGAACGATAGAGAGACCGGAGAAACCACATGAGCAAGAAACCCTGGTTTGACCGCCTGTTCGAAACCTCCAGCCGCAGGCTGGCGGAACGCACGGGTCGTCGTTCTTTCCTCGGCAAGCTGGGCGGTGCCATGGTCGGCTCCACATTGCTTCCGTTGCTTCCGGTAGCGCGCCTCGGCGAGGCCCGCGCGGAAGAGCCGCAGAAGCCGCCCGGCGACTGGAGCAACCCGAAGAGCTGCGATTACTGGGCCTACTGCTCCATGGGTGGCAGCCTCTGCGCGTGCTGCGGTGGTACCTCGGACAAGTGTCCTCCGGGTACGTGGGCCTCGGCCATTGCCTGGGTGGGCACTTGCCGCAACCCGGGCGATGGCAAGTCGTACGTGCAGTCGTACCACGATTGCTGCGGCACGGTGGGCTGCTTCGACTGCGCCTGCCATCGCGAGGAAGGCTCGACGCCGCGCTATCGCCTGCAGAAGTCCCCGTATGTCAGCTGGTGCTACGGCAGCCAGGAGCCTACCGGCTACACCTGCACCATTTCGAAGACGCTGTCGGTCGCCGAATAATCTGCGAGTGATTGGGAGATTGCGCCGATGAAGATCACTCGTCGACAGGCTTCATTGCTGGGGACGCTGATTGCCGTGGGCGCTATTTCCACGGCAACGGCAGAGGTGGAATCGAATTCGCTTTCACCCGCGCTGAACTACACGCTGGCCTGCCGTGGTTGCCATATGGCAGACGGTTCGGGTTATCCGGGGCGCGTACCATCGTTCCGTGGCCAGGTGGCGCAGTACGTGGCCATTCCGCGGGGGCGTGCGTATTTGGCCCAAGTGCCCGGTGCGGCGCAGTCCACCCTTTCCAGCAAGAACCTCGCCGAGGTGTTGAACTGGATGGTGGAGGCTTTCGACGCCGAACACCTGCCGCGCGATTTCGTGCCTTATCAGGAAGGTGAGGTTCGGCTGTTCCGCAAGGAGCCTTTGTCGGCAGGCAGCCCCGTGCGTGCGCAAATCCTCGCCACGGTTCACCAGCAAGGTGCAGGTTCCGGTGAGGCTCCCGAAACGGCGACTGCAGGCGCTGCACCGGTGGCTACCGCGGCGCCCGCGCAGCCTCTGCCAGCCCCCAAGGCGTTCGTTCTGTGTGGCGCTTGCCA
>JBEGRA010000462.1:0-3005 GCA_041180705.1 Pseudomonadota bacterium
CCGCCATGTCATCCACGAACTCGCAGACCTCAGCAGTGACGCCTGCCGCGCCGTAGGCCTCGCGCACGGCTGCCACACGTGCTTCACCACGGCCCGCCTGATGCAACACAACCGGGCGCAACTCTGCGGGCAGACAACCGAGGGCTTCCGGCAGCAGGCGATTGATGGCGAGCGCGCCTTGACTCCCGCCGAACACGAACAATCGCGCCACGCCCTCCCGCCCGGCGAAACGAACCGACGGCGCCGGCAGGGCAGCAATTTCGGGGCGTACGGGATTTCCGGTCACGGTCGCACGGCTCGCAGGGAAAGCCGTGGGAAACGCCGCGAGCACGCGCCGCGCCAAATGGGCGAGCGAACGGTTCGTGAGACCGGCCACGGCGTTCTGCTCATGCACTACCAGCGGGATACCAGCCAGACGCGCGGCCAAACCACCGGGACCGGCGACGAATCCACCAAGACCCAGCACCACGGCGGGGCGTCGCGTCCGCAGGGCCGCCAGTGCCTGCGCCACAGCCTTGCCCAGCCGCCACGGCGCCACCAACCAGCCCTGCCAGCCCTTGCCACGCAGGCCGCCAATCTCCAGCCAGTCCACGGGGATGCCGGCCGCGGGTACCAGACGCGCTTCAATGCCCTGGCGGGTGCCGAGCCAACTCACGGAGCAGCCGCGGGCGAGCAACACCTGGGCCACGGCCAAAGCCGGGAACACGTGCCCACCGGTACCACCGGCCATGACGACCACGTGGCAGGAAGGCGCGGTGTTCAGGGCTGGAGCAGCACTCATGCGCCGGACTCCAGAGCCGCAGTCTGGGCAGCGCCCACCGAACCACTCGTTGAGGTACCAGAGGATGCACCGAGAGGCCCGCGAACGACGGTGCGCTGCACTCCCACCACTTCGTGGTAGATCCGCAGCACGATGCCCACCCAGACCAGCGTCACCAGCAGGCTGCTGCGACCGTAAGACAGGAATGGCAGCGTGAGACCCTTGGTCGGCAACACGCCCATGGTCACGCCCATGTTCACGAGCGACTGCAAACCCACCCACAGACCGAAGGAACCTGCGACGTAGGCATGGAACTTCTTGCCCTGAAGCATGGCACGCCGCGCCAGCAACAGCGCCCGCACTGCAAGCACCATGAAGAGACCGACGACGACCACGACACCGACGAAGCCGAACTCCTCGGCAAGGATGGCAAACACGAAGTCGGTGTGCGCTTCGGGCAGATAGAACTTCGCCTGAACGCTCTCGCCCAACCCGACGCCGAAGAATTCCCCGCGGCCAATGCCGATGAGGGACTGCACCAACTGGTAACCGATGTCCCGGGCATGCTGGAAAGGGTCGGTGAAGCCGATGACCCGCTTCATGCGGTAGGGCGCAAAGATGACGAGCAATGTGGCGAGGAGACCGCCCACGCCGACCACCAACGCACAGTGAAGGATCCGCGCTCCCGCAAGGAACATCAGCCCCAGGCTCACCATGACAAGCACCACGGCGGCGCCCATGTCGGGCTCCATCAACATCAGGGCCGCCGCAAGCCCAACCACGCCCATCGGGACCATGAAGCCTTTGAGCGTGGTGCGGAACTGTTCCTCGCGGCGCACGACGTAACCGGCAAGCCACAGCACCATGAGCAGACGTGCCGCTTCGGACCACTGGAAGTTCAGGACACCGAGGCGAATCCAGCGCCGACTCCCGTTCACCACCGTACCGAGCCCCGGCAGCAGCACCAGCACGAGGCCCGCCAGCGCCGCAATGGCAAGCAGATAGCCGTGGCGTTCCCAGAACTCCACCTGAACCCGCAACACGAGCATCGCGCCAATCACGCCCAACACCGCGGAAAGCAGTTGCCGCTTCAAATAACTGAAGGGATCACCGGACTGACCCACCACGTAGATGGAGGCCGAGGTGACCATGACGAGACCGATGAGCAGCAACAGCCCCACGCAGACAATCGTGACCCGGTCCCAGGCCTGACGCGAGGCACGAGGACGGGGGCCGGACTGTCGAGCCACGGGCGAACGCAGCGCGTTTGGCGCCAGCGACCGCAGACGATCAAGGAACGCTGCGATCATGCCGGCAACTCCCCCACGGCCGTGGCAAAGACACGACCGCGATGCGTGTAGTCCTGAAACATGTCGAGACTCGCGCAAGCAGGCGACAACAAGACGATGTCGCCGGGCTCCGCCACCGCCGCCGCGGCTGCCACGGCATCGGGCAACGTGGCACAGGCCTCTACCGCGCAGGCATCCGCCAGCGCCGCCGCCACTGCCGGGCCATCTCGACCGATGACGAGGGTCTTGCGAACCTTGCCCCGGAAGGCGGCGGCGAGCGGGGTGAAATCCTGACCCTTGCCATCACCGCCGGCGATGACGACCAACGGCCCACGCAGGCCTTCCACGGCAGCAAGAGTCGCGCCGATGTTGGTGCCTTTCGAATCGTCGATGTACACGACACCACGCCGCTCGCCGACCCATTGGGCGCGATGCGGCAGACCGGTGAACTGACGCAGCACCGCGAGCGATGCACTGCGCGGCAGTCCGACGGCATCGGCGAGAGCCAGTGCCGCCAAAGCGTTCGCGGCATTGTGCAGGCCGGGAATACGCAGCGCTGCTACCGGCAGCACGGCCTCGCCCTTGGCGAACAGCCATTCTTCACCACCGTGCTCACCCACACGGTAATCGCCTTCGGTACCGAGCGAGAACGTGACGCGGTGCTGCGCCGGCATCGCTGCCACGACGGGGTCATCGGCGTTGACGACGGAAGTACCGGCACCGGCAAAAATGCGCGCCTTGGCAGCGGCATAGGCTTCCATCGTCCCGTAGCGGTCCAGATGATCCGGGGACACGTTCAGCACCGTGGCCGCGGCGCAGCGCAGCGAAGGGCAGGACTCCAACTGGTAGCTCGACAACTCGACCACGTAGAGTTGACGTCCGGCGCGCAGCAGATCCAGCGCCGGCTCACCGAGATTGCCACCAACGCCGGCATCGACACCGGCTTCGCGCGCCAT